>JAIKZT010000278.1 GCA_024682015.1 Clostridia bacterium | reverse complement strand
CTGCACGAATCCGATCCGGGCATGGACCTGCGCGTGTACGGCAACACCGTCATCCAGGAAATGTGGAAGTGGATGGACGACAAGAGCCCCTGCATCGTCGTATACTTCGGCTCCCTGTACTCCGCCAACATCGAGATGACGGGCAAGACGCCCCTGGAAAAGGCGCTGCTCGACGCCGTCGAAGGCGCCGTGGAGATCGTCCGTCCCGAGGCGGGCCGCCAGATCAAGACGCGCATGTTCTATCCGTACATTGCGGACTCCAGCTTCATGGCGGTCGGCGGAGATCCGTCCACCGTGGACGATCTGAATGACAACATGCCGTCCAGCAAGTATAAGTACTTCCACGACATCTCCAAGATCCGCGAGATCAACGTGCCCGTTGTCAACATCGGCACGTTCGGCCGCGACGGCCACATGGTCACGGAGCGCGTGGACATGAAACAGACATTCGAAAACGTTCCCAACATTACCTTTGAGACCATTCGTACTCTGCTGAAATAAAGGGAATCGACATGAAATACGAGAAGGAATTCGCCAAATATCTGGAAAAGGAAAGAGGCTCCAGCCGGAGCACGGCCAGCGCGTATCTCAGCGACGCTTCAGAGTTCTGCCGCTACATGGAGGAGAAGGGGAAAGCCATGGAGACCGCTGAAAAAGCGGATGTCTCGGCTTTTTTGAACCGCCTGAAGGAAGAAGGGCGCAGCGGAGCGACTGTTAACAGAAAACTCGCTTCCGTCCGTTCCTATTACACTTTCCTGCGCGCAGCGGGCAAGAGCGACGCCGATCCGACTTTCGGGATCAAAGCACCCAAGCAGCAGCGCAAGGAACTGGAATTTCTGACGGTGGAAGAGGTGGACAGGCTGCTGGAGATGCCCGGCGACGATGCCCGGGGCAAGCGCGACCGCGCGCTGCTGGAGATGATGTACGCGACGGGCATGAAGGCCAGCGAAGCCTGCGCCGTCAACACGGGCGACATCAATCTGCGCATCGGATTCGTTTCCTGCAGCGGCGAGAGCGGCAAGGCCCGCATCATTCCGCTGGGAAAGCCCGCCAGGCAGGCCATCAAGGTCTATCTGGATGAGGCGCGGCCGGAGCTTTTGGGCAAGACCAAGGACTGCGGGGCGCTGTTCCTCAATTACATGGGGGAGAGGCTCACGCGGCAGGGCGTCTGGAAGCTGCTGCGCCACTACGGCGAGAAGGCGGGGCTGTCCAAGACGATGAACCCGCTCATCCTGCGCAATTCCTTCGCGGCTCACATGATCCAGAACGGAGCCGACCTCAAATCCCTGCAGGAACTGCTGGGTCACGAGGACATTACGGCGACGAAGGTGTTCCTTGCCCTGTCGAAGAACCGCATCATGGACGTCTACGACAAAGCTTTCCCGCGGGCTTAAAAAAGTGCTTGCGGAATGCAAGGCGCCGTGGTATAATACCACTTGCGTTATTACGGGCGGTCCTCTGACAAAGTCTGCAAACCATTGATTTTGCGGCGTTTGGATGTCATGAACGTCTATGAAGGAAGGAGGAAACACAGCACATGGATTTAATTAAATCTATCACGCAGGAATATGAGAAGACCGATATCCCCGCTTTCTCTGTTGGCGATACCGTTAAGGTTCACATCAAGGTCAAGGAAGGCAACAAGGAGAGAATCCAGGTTTTCGAAGGTTTCGTTCTGAAGAGACAGAACGGCGGCGTTTCTGAGACGTTCACCGTTCGCAAGATCTCCAGCGGCGTGGGCGTCGAAAAGACTTTCCCGCTCCACAGCCCCCGCATCGAGAAGATCGAACTCGTCCGCAAGGGCGACGTCAGAAGGGCCAAGCTCAACTACATGCGTGAGCGCACCGGTAAGGCCGCTCGCATCAAGAGCAAGGAGAACTAAAGACAAGAGATCGGGAGAACGCAAGTTCTCCCTTTTTCTTTGCCCGAAACAGGGGTAAGATAGGTATATGGAACACCTGATCATGAAAGCCGCAGAAGAGGACCGCAAAGACCTGCTGGCGCTGTACCGGGTCCAGATCGGCCGGGAGTGCTGCCCGTGGGACGAGGAATACCCTTCGGATGAGACCATCGACTGGGATCTGTCCCGGGAGGCGCTGTTCGTCATGAAGGAGGACGGAAAGATCCTGGCCGCCATCTCCATCGAGGTGGACGAGGAACTGGATGCTTTTTCGTTCTGGGATGACGCGCTGATGCCCTTCGGCGAACTGGCAAGGCTTGCCGTGCTCCCGGCGGCGCAGAACCGGGGGCTTGGACGGGTCATGCTGCGGTTTGGGATGGACGAGCTGAAGCGGTGCGGGTTTAAAGGCGTGCGCTTCCTGGTGAACCGGGCGAATGCGAAGGCGGTCCGCTCCTATGCGCCGCTTGCGTTTCGCACGGCAGGCGAGTGCCGCCTCTACGATCAGGACATGTATGCCTATGAAAAGGAACTGTAAGCGCTGGAAAGCGTTTGCCGGATGCGATGCCCCGGAGGGGAAATACCATGATGTTGTTCAATAAGAAGAATCCTGGAAGAATCGCTGCCGTGTTTCTCTGCGCGGCCTTGCTCTTTTGCTGCGTGCCCCGCGCTGTCTGGGCGGGCGCGGAAGACGGCAAAGAGGTAAGGGTCGGCTACTACGAAAACGAGGTCTTTCAGGAAGGCGCGAGCCCTGATGCCGTCAAGACCGGCTATGCTTACGAGTATTACCGCAAGCTGTCCGAGTACACGGGGTGGACGTACACCTACGTCTACGGCAGTTACGGTGACCTCTACCAGAAGCTGCTGTCCGGAGAGATCGACCTGCTGGCGGGGCTTGCCTGGAAGGAAGAGAGAGTCGGCCTGATCGGCTATCCGGACGCGGCCATGGGCAACGAGACCTACAGCCTGGTCAAGCGCGACAGCGACATGGATATCACGGCGGAACCATCTTCCATCGCGGGCAAGCGCATCGCGGTGCTGGACAGCGCCATGGTCGGCGTGCTGGAAGCGTGGCTGCAGGCGAAGGGCGACGCGGCGGACGTGGTTCGCTTTGCGGACTACGCGGACATCTTCGCGGCGTTCGACGCCGGGGACGTGGACATTCTGGCCGCTGAGGGGGACGGAGCCTACGGGCGGGATCACATGGCGGGATTCGTCGTCGCGATCCTGATCGTAGCCTCCATCATCATCTATTTTCTGATGCGGGATTCGCGGCGGACGAAGCAGGAGATCTACGACAAGGAG
>JAIKZT010000174.1 GCA_024682015.1 Clostridia bacterium | reverse complement strand
GTGCCATTACCCGGCTCAGTTCCTCGCTTCGCTGATGACGTATCCCGCGGACAACAAGGCCGTGGCTATCCTCATCGGCAACGCCCACGACATGGGCATCGAGACGCTGCAGCCGGACGTCAACAGCTCCGCCAAGCACTTTTCGACCGAAAACGGCAAGATCCGGTACGGGCTGCTGGGGGTCAAACACGTGGGCGAAGGCGTCGTGGAGGACATCCTCGCCGCCAGAAAGCGCCACGAACCGCGCGACATCTTCGAGTTCGTGGACGGGCTCGACGTGCGCACGATGAACCGTACAGCCCTCGAATCCCTCATCAAGGCGGGGGCGCTGGACTGCTTCCCCGGCAACCGGGCGCAAAAGCTCGCCGTGATCGGCGAACTCGTCGAATCCGCGCAGGCCAGCGCGCGCAACAATCTGGCGGGCCAGATGTCGCTGTTCGCCATGCCCGGAGACGACGGGGCGATGGGCGGCATCCGCATCGAACGCCACCTGCCGCCGGCCGCGGATTACAGCCGCCAGGACCTGCTGCAGATGGAGAAGGACATGCTGGGCATCTATCTGACGGGTCACCCCTTAAACGACGTGAAGGCGCGCATCATGGAGCTGACGGACATGGACACGCGGCGCCTGTACGACAAGGAAGACGACACCGTGCGCGACGGCATGAGCGTTACGATCGCGGGCATCGTCTCCGCGCGCAAGAACATGGTCACGAAGAAGGGCCAGAACATGGCGTTCCTGACGATCGAGGACCTGTACGATTCGCTGGAGGTCGTCGTGTTCCCCAAGACGTACGAGAAGTGCCGCGACTGCATGGACGTGGACAACATCGTGCTGCTTTCGGGCAAGCTCGACCTGAAGGATCCGGATGACCCGAAGATCCTCGCGGACAACGTGATGCTCCTGTCGGACGTGCCCGAGAATACGGCGAAGGCGACCGCGGAGCCCAAGGCGGCGCTGATGAAGATCGTGATCCCGGCCAGCTACACCGAAGAGGCGGGGCTCGCGGCTTTCAGGACCATCGCGAAGGCTCACCTGGGCGAGATGCCCGTGGCGATCCTGGTGATGGCCACCGGACATAAATACAGACTAAACTACGACCTGTGGGTGGAGCCGGACGAAGCCTTTTGCGCGGAGATCCGCCACGCGTTCGGCGCCGACTGCATACGGTCGTAGTGGAAACATACATTACAAGTGTTTTGATCAGAGGTTCTGATCAGAGGATCCAACATGAAGAACAACGCAAAGAAAACACTGTCCCTTATCGTTTGCCTGGCGCTGGTGCTGGGCGCGCTGGCGGGCTGCACCGCGCACGTGAACGTCACGGAGAGCGGCTCCACCGAAAAAGAGCTGACCCTGTCCGCCCCGCTGAACATCGGCACCCTGATGGGGCCGACCGGCATGGGCATGGCGGGCATGAAGAGCGACGACATCTCCTGGCTGAACGTCCTCGTCTACGACGCGCCGGACCAGTGCATGGCCGGGCTGCTGAACGGCGAACTGGACATTGCGGCCATTCCGTCTAACGTGGCGGCCGTGCTGTACAATAAGACCGAAGGCGGCGTGAAGCTGCTGGGGGTCAACACCGGCGGCGTGCTCTACCTGCTGAGCAGCGGCGTGCCGGCCGTGTCTTCCCTCGAAGAGCTGAAGGGGCAGACCGTGCTGGCTTCCGGCATGGGCGGCGTGCCCGAATACGCCTTCAAGGCCCTGATGAGCGAGGCCGGCATGGCGGAGGACGACGTCGAGCTCGTGTGGATGAACTCCCACGCGGACGTCGTGTCGACGCTGCTGGCTGAAGGCGGCTACGCGCTCGTGCCCGAACCTCAGGTGACGGTGGCTCAGAGCAAATCCGAGTCCGTGGAGGTCTGCCTGGACATCAACGCCATGTGGAAAGACGCGTTCGGCTATGACCTGCCCATGGGCGTCGTCGCCTGCCGGACGGAGCTCGCGGAACAGCGCCCGGGCGACGTGCAGTACTTCCTGAATGAATATGCGAAGGTGCTCGAAGGCTACAATGCGGACAAGGACGCGGCGGCCGAGACCATCGCCAATGCGGGCATCCTGCCTTCGGCCGGCATCGCGAAAAAGGCCATGCCGCGCTGCAACATCATGCTGGAGACCGGGTTTGACGCCGCTAAGGGCATCCTCACGCCGCTGTACGAGACTTTGTTTGCCTACAATCCGCAGGCTGTGGGCGGCTCCATTCCGGAAGACGATTTCTACTTCACGAAGGACCACGAGGCGGATCACAGCATCCGGTTGACGTTTTAGTTCGGACGATCTCGCTTCGACAGGCTCAGCGAGCGTTGAAGGGTGAGCGTCTAAGTTACAAATATCACCATGCAGAACAAGACCGGCGAAAAGCGCATAGGACGCAAGGTGCTGGCCGCGCTGCTTTGGCTTGCCATATGGCAGGCAGCGGCTGTTGGCTACGGGCGTTCCTTTGTGTTGCCTTCGCCGGTTTTAACGTGTCAGAGGCTGGCGCAGCTGTGCACGCAGGGCGCGTTCTGGATGTCCTGTGCCACGACGCTGCTGCGGGTGGCCTCGGGGCTTCTGCTGGCCTGCCTGCTGGGGTTTGCCTGCGCCTGGGCGGCTCACCGAAGCGGCCTCGCGCGGGACATTCTGGCGGTGCCCGCAGCCACCATACGATCCGTGCCCGTCATGTCCGTCATCCTGATCGCGCTGCTGGCCATGCGGAGCGCGGCGGTGCCCGTGTTCGTCAGTTTCCTGATGTGCTTCCCCGTGATGTACACGAACATCCTGCAGGGCTTCGACTCCGTGCCGCGCGAATACCGCGAGCTGGCGAAGGTCTACGGCATCGAGGGCGGGCGGTTCTTCGGACGGGTCATGATCCCTGCCAGCATGGGCTACATCAAGGCGGGACTGTCGCTTTGCGCCGGCCTTTCGTGGAAGAGCACGGTCGCGGCGGAGGTCCTGAGCAGCCCTCGGGTATCCATGGGCTACCACCTGCTGACTGCCAAGATGTACGTGGACGGGCCGTCGCTGTTCGCCTGGACCGCAGGCATCGTGCTGCTGTCGATCGCGTTTGAAAAGTGCCTGAAGGCGCTGCTGCGGAGGTGGTAGGCGTGGCGGACATCGTGCTGCGGGGCATTCGCAAGGTTTATGAAGAAAGACCCGTCTTCGAGGGACTGGATCTGACGTTCAAAGAAGGAAAGATCACGGCGGTCATGGGGCCGTCGGGCCTTGGAAAGACGACGCTGCTGCGGATCCTGCTGGGGCTCGAGCAATGCGAGGGCAGCGTAAGCGGCCTGGAAAACGCACGCGTTTCGGCGGTGTTTCAGGACAGCCGGCTGCTGCCCTGGCTAACCCTGCGGCAGAACCTGGAACTCGTGTGCACAGCCGCGATGCGGCCGAAGGACGGCGGGAGCAGCGCGACGGAGCGGCGGATCGCGGATGCCTTAAAACTGACGGAGCTGACGGACGCGGCGGGCAAGAAGCCGGCCGAGCTGTCCGGCGGCATGCAGCGGCGGGGCGCGCTGGCAAGGGCGCTCGCCTACGATGGGGACGTGTTCATCCTGGACGAGCCGTTCACGGGCCTGGATGAAGAACTGAAGGAAAGAGTAGCCGGCCGCCTGGCGGCGCGCTGGCGGGATCAGAATAAGACGGTCATCCTCGTGACCCACGACCGCGCGGAGGCGGCGCGCTGGGCGGACGAGACCATCGATCTGGAGAGCTTGATGCGGAAAGGAGACGCGCATGAGACTGCTTTATGACGATTTTACGGACGAGGCGTATCTGAAGGATCTGTCGGAGCGCTACAAGGTGCCGGGATTCAACTACTGCCTGATCCGCGGCGGCGCAGCCGGCCCGACGCACGCGTTTGGCGTGCAGAACATCGAAACGGGTCTTCCCGTGGAGAGCGGCACGATCTTTGAGGCGGCCTCGCTCACGAAGACGCTGTTTGCCTGCCTCGTGCTGAGGCTCGTGGACCGAGGCGTGCTCACGCTGGACGAGCCCATCGCGCCCCTGGCGCCGAACGTGCAGGTGTCGCAGGATGAGCGCATCCAGACCATCACCGCGCGGCAGGTGCTCTCCCACGGCACGGGCCTGCCGAACTGGGACAAGAAGCCCTATCTGAAGTTCCTGTTTGACCCGGGCACGTCGTATTCATACTCGGGCGAGGGGTATTACTATCTGCAGCGGATCCTCAACAAGGTCACGGGCAAGGACTTTACGGATCACTATTGGGACGAATTCCTGAAGCCGCTGGGCATGTCGCACTCGTTCCCGGTGTGGGAGGAGGCGGTTCACGACATCGAAAGCCGCAAGCACGACGCGGACGGCAAGCTCATGCCGGACCGCCGGCACATGGACACGGAGGGCAACG
>JAIKZT010000217.1 GCA_024682015.1 Clostridia bacterium | reverse complement strand
ATCCTTTATTATGATGTGGCGCGTTTCCGACGATTTTGAAACGCATTCGATTTCCGGGTGTAGCGCAGCTGGTAGCGTGCTTGGTTCGGGACCAAGAGGCCGTGGGTTCAAATCCCGCCACTCGGACCAAAAGATGGCCGTTCCTTTTGGGGCGGCCATCTTTTGCTTTCGAATAAATCTGAACCCACGGCCTCTGTGCGCGAAGCGCACGTTCAATCATTTGGCCGTTTACGGCCGCGCTTGCGCGGCCGTGGGTTCAAATCCCGCCACTCGGACCATATCGAGTGTTCATAACTGGTTTCAGGTTATGAACACTCGATTCTTTTGTTTTGCAGGCAGTTGTTCGGTGAATCCGAACAACTGCCTGAGTTCTTCATGCGGGCTCCGGGACGTACTCCACCGAAACGCCCTGCCGGGTATCGAGCCGATGTCTGCTGGACCGGCTGAAGGCCGATTCCGGCAGCTCGAAGTACCCGACAAAGCGGTAATGGATCACGATCCGCTGGGTTCGGTTCCTGCCGGTGCCCTCCGTTTCGTACACGTCGATATGGTCGATCAGCTCACGCAGCAGCGGTGCGGTAAGAGTACCCATGTCCATAAACTTTCGCACGGCAGCGAGAAAGGCGTCCTTCCTGTGCTGCTGCCCGTCCAACGTGCTCAGCTTTTCCCGATACTCCGCGATTTTCTCCTTCAATTCCATACGCTCCATCTCATACTTGTGGGAGAGCTGTAGGAACCATTCGTCCGTGACTTTCCCGGAGGCGTTGTCCTCGTAAACCTTTTCATAGAGGCTCGCTACCGTCTCGTTGCGGCTGACGGCCTTCTGCAAGGCGTCCTCCGTCTGCTTTTTTTCGGACAACAGCTCTGCGTTGGTTTTCTTGGCCAGGATCTCCGCGAAACCCTCCTCGTCATGCTCCAGAAAAGCCGCCAGGCGAATGAATTCCAGCCTGACCACTTCTTCCACCGCGTCGGCCCGGATGTAGTGCCGCCCTTCGCAGGTGCCGCGGTAGTCCTTGGAGGCATTGGAGCACAGAAAGTAATGGATGTCCGGATTCTTGGTGCTCGTCCGATACCAGAGCTTTTTCCCGCAGTCGGCACAGCGCAGAAGATCGCAAAACATATTCTTCTCTCCGTTCTCCGGCTTTGGGGCCCGATGCTTCGTTCCGCCCAGCATCCCCTGTACCCGATCGAACACCTGCCGGTCAATGATGGGCTCATGAACGCCCTTGAACACCGCCCAATTCTCCGGCGGGTTGTCCAGACGCTCTTTCTTCTTGAAAGAGCGGGAATAGGTCTTGAAATTGATGACGTCGCCGCAGTATTCCTGCTGCGTGAGGACCCTGGTAATCGTCGTTTTGCACCACCGGTACGGATTCGGCTGTGTCTTCTTGCCAGACCGGTTCAAGCCCTTGCTCTTCCAGTACGCCTGTGGGACCAGCACCTTTTGATCCTGTAAAGTGTGAGCAATCGTTTCGAAGCCTTTGCCCTCCAGATACATTTTGAAGATTTCCCTGACCACCTTCGCGGCCTCCGGGTCGATGATCCACCGTTTCTTGTTCTCCGGGGATTTCATGTACCCATAGGGCGGCTGGGACAGAGGCTCGCCGCTGTTGCCGCGGATGCGGTGGGCGGAACGGACCTTGCGGCTGATGTCCCGCGCGTACATCTCGTTCATCACGTTGCGGAACGGAGCCAGTTCGTTTTCTCCCTCGGCGCTGTCCACCATGTCGTTAATGGCAATGAAGCGGATACCGTGATCCGGGAAAAAGGTGTCGGTGTAATACCCGACCTGGAGATAGTCCCGCCCAAGGCGGCTCATGTCCTTTACGATTACTACGGACACATACCCCATTTCAATATCCTCCAGGAGCTTCTGAAAGCTGGGGCGGCGGAAGTTGGTGCCGGTGTAGCCGTCGTCCACATAGTAACGGGTATTGCCGAGGTTGTTTTCCTTCGCAAATTTGGAAAGCATCTTTTTTTGATTCGCCACGGAATTGCTGTCCCCGTCCTGGCCGTCGTCGCGGCTGAGGCGGCAGTACAGCGCCGTGATGCCTGTCTGTTGCTGTTTCTTTTTCGGCTGCATTTATAAATCCTCCTCTCCGGCAGCCGAACAAGCATATTCCTCGTCAAGCGTAGCTTCGTCCTCTGCGGGTGTCAAGTCTGCGAAATCGCCGCCGATATAGTTCTGAAGTTTGTCCGAAAGGGTCTCGTCATCCTCCCTCTTCGGACGGGGCGGCGCAAATTGGGAAGAAACGATGTACCACATACCGTTTATCAGATAGTAGCGGTCCTCGGTCCCAAGTCCTACGATATATCCATTTCTTTTTGCTCTTTTCATCGTGATTTCTCCTTTCCGGTATACGCATCAATGATCGTCCGGCAGGCCTCGTGGCATTTGCCCACCGCGTCATCCATCGTCGCCATTTCAATAAAACCGAGAGCATCGGCGGCTTTCCGAAGCTCGTTGATTTCATGCCCCAGGCGGCGGAGTTCGTTTACTAAGAGTGCTACGTCCACACTGGGAGCCTCTCTGACTTCTTTGTTTTCTACGGCACGGCGGATCAATTCCGCGCCGGAGATGCCTGCCTTCCGTGATTTTGCCGCCAGATTGGAAAGTTCGGTCCTGCTAAGCCGCAGCTCAAATCGGCATTCTCTCTTCATCCTTTTCATTCTGCTTTTCTCCTTCCGTCAGTATTGGGGTCGCAGGGGCACGGCCCCTGACAAGCGGTCCCGGCACGGGTGTCCGTACCGGGACGTTGCTTGCGCAGATCGAGCCATGCTTTGCGGCCCGTGACTGTCAGCGCTCGTATTCCTGTTCCCGGAGGCGTTCCATCTCAAGATGGCGGAGATAGAACGCCAGCGCCTTGAGGATGATCTCCTCGGCCTGCTTCTGAGGCATCCTGATCGGGATCAGCTTCCGAAAGCGTTCCATAGAAAGTGCGATGCGCTTCTCCTGCGGTTTTTCTTCGCTCAGCAGTTCCTCTGCTGCGTCACGGTCAAATCCCCCCTCACGAGATAGCTGTTTCAGCACAAAGGACTGCTTCAGAGATGGCCTGCGTCCCATATCCTCCATGAGCTCCAGAACGGTCTGCTGCTCTTCCCGGCTCAAATAGGAGAGATCCACCGCCTGCCGCATGGGGAGCTTGCCTTCGTCTACCATCTGAAGAAGGGGTGGGATCAGCTCCGTCAACCGGATGTACCGCTGGATCTGGGTGTGGCTTTCCCCGACCTGTTCCGCCAGCTCGTCATAGGAACGGGAGCGCAACTTCGACCCCACCGGCGCGGAGCGCAGATCGGTCCGCTGCCCCTGCCGCTTCATGGCCTCCAGCCGCATCTTGTAGGCAAAGGCCTTTTCGCTGGGCAGGATCACGCTGCGCTGGAGATTGGAGTCCACCATGAGCAGGATCGCCTCGTCCCGGCTGAGCTGCCGCACCACTGCGGGAACGGCGTCCAGCCCCGCCAGCTCGCAGGCCCTGCGGCGGCGGTGGCCGGAAATGATCTCATACCGCCCGTCCTCCTTCTGCCGGAGAATGACGGGTGAGATGACGCCGTGCTCCAGAATGCTTTGGGTCAGCTGGGCCATATCCGCATCCGTGCAGACCCGGAAGGGATGCTCCGGGAAGTCGTCGATTTGCTTTAAGGGGATCTGTCTGACTTCGTTTTTCATTGTCTTCTGTCCTTTCTTTTTCATTCTTGTTTTTGTTTTCGATTGCGGGAGCAATGTTCATTTGCGGTTCGTTTCAGGATGTGTCGTTCATTCCGGCTCCTCCTCTCCTCTCCGGTAAAAATGGGCGCAAAAAAGCACCTGCCGTACAGCAGGTGCAACGATGCCGATACTTGGCTGAAAAGAAAGCGCAGTTCCTATCTTCCTTTTCAGTACAGTAATATCATTACTCTACTCAGTCTTATTAGAGTCGGATATTCCGACCTCCGGAAGTCGGATTTTCCGACCTCTGGGAAAAGCGCTTCACATAGATGCGGGTGGGCAATCCGAGCCCCTGCCGCTTCCGTTCGATCAGGTCGATCCGCTCCAGCTCACGCAGGAGCTTGCAGGCCTTCTCCTTGCTGCAATTCAGGTCCTCTCGGATATTGGCGACCGTGTAGTAGAGGAAGACCCGCCCGCGGTCGTCCAGCCAGCCGTTGCGCAGGGAAAGTCCCAAACGGTCCAGCAGGAGCCCGTAGAGCAGCTTTGCCTCCGTTGGGGTATCCCGATAAGCCGGATCGACGATCAGAGCTTTGGGGACACGGTAGAAGGCATAGTCCAGCGCGGTTTGCTCGGTAAAGTATTCGTTCATGCTCGTTCCTCCTTGAAAATGGGTACAAAAAAGCACCCGCCTTTGAAGCAGGTGCTGGTTTGCAAATATTGCGCTTATTCTCTAAAAAAGGGTATAGTTATCCCTTGCTGGTGTTTACGACGACATCTGAACTGAATCAGGAAACGCCGAGGCCACAAACCCGGTATGAAACTATCAAGTTAAATCAAGCGTGCTCCGTAGAACTCAAGGGAGCACATCGCAAGGTGCTTTCCTGAAAAGGGTATAGTAACCCCTTGCTGATTGTTAACGACGACATCCGAAAACTGAATCGGGAAACGCCGGGGCTCATATAGCCCAATATAGAGTTTTCAACGGCAGGAAACGCCTGATATATGCCTGACGGGAACTTGTCGAAATCTCCGACAGGTTGTGGCGATATAAGACTAAAAGCTGTGGAAGCAGCCCTTCACAACGCCCTGGATCTGAAGCTCGTCCACGATGATATCCGGGTACGCCTCTTTATCCGGATTGCAGGAGCGGAGGATATACCTCTCGTGTTCCCGGTCAAAGCACAGCTTTTTCAGATTGTTCTTCCCATCGGACAGGGCGATCACAAGGTCGCCCTCGTTTGCCGTCTGCTGACGCTTCACAAACACATAATCCCCCGGAAAGATCCCCGCGCCGGTCATGCTCTCGCCCTTGGCGATCAGAGCAAAGCAGTCTCCCTTATCCACCAGCGCTTCCGGCATACGGATGTACTCGATGAACCGCTGTTCCTCTTCCTGTCCCGGACCGCAGGCCACATAGCCCAGCACCTGAACGGCATGACTGGGCGAAACGTTTTGCAGTTCCTTCGTCTGCGCACTGCGGCGTCCGTTGTAGATCAGCTCTCCGCTCTCCTGCATGGCAAGCAGATACCGATGGACGGTGGACAGCGCGATACCGGTTCCCTCCGCAATGTCCCGCACGCTGGGGATCTCGTCATGCTCACGGAAATGCCGGTCGATATACGACGCCATGACCGCCTTTTTGGATTCATCCCTTCTGCGCATAGAGGCCTCCCATTGACCTTGTCAACACATTATAGCATATGAAACAACTTGTGTCAATATCTTTTTGAAATTATTTGTTTCACAATATTCACAGGCTAAATACGGTCGAAACTCTACGCAAGCAACGTCTCGGTACGGACATACCGTACCGAGACAGCTTTTAGTGGCACTGCCCCTAAGACCCCGTTTTTAGATACTTGCATATTCTGCATGGAATCAAGAATCATTGCCATATGTGAGATTGATGCTCTTTGCTTAAAACTAGAATTATCTATTCCACCAGCCCGTACTTGACCTTGATCCGGTCCAGCTTCTCCAGCATGGGCTCGGCGGCAAACCATAGGAAGATCCACGTCGCGGCGGCGTGGACGGCGTCCACCGGGAAGCCGGTCACGTAACTCGTGAGGATCTGCTTCCAGTTGATCTCGTGCGCCCACATATAGACCGACGCCGGGTTCATGATCCCGCCGTAAATGATGATCGCGCACAGCGACCCGAAGATGCACAGCGACACGCGGCTGCGGCGCAGCAGTCCCTTGCGGAACAGCACGCCCGCTAAAAAGCCCACGATGCCCGCGGCGAACATCTGCCACGGCGTCCACGGTCCGGCGGAGAACATCACGTCGGACACCAGCATCGTGACCGCCCCGACGAGGAAGCCGGTCTCGCCGCCGAAGGCGACGCCGGAGATGATGACCAGCGCCAGCACCGGCTTGAAAGAGGGCAGCATGAATAACACCATGCGCCCGGCCACGCTGACGGCGCAGAGCACCGCGATGATGACGAGCTCGCGCGGCTGCGGCTTGCGCCCCTCGAAGATCAGGAAAAACGGCGTCATGCCCTCCAGCATGACCAGCAGAATGATGAAGTAATACTTGTTCCCGGAGAGGTAGACCTCGCCGATGAACAGCGTTACCGGGATCAGCAGCAAAATGAGCACCGTCGCCAATATGGTGCGCTTTGAAAGCTTCCGCTTTTCCAGCGGCGTCTGCAGCAGATAGTCCGGGCGAACGCTCCTGCGCGAGACGGAGAACGCGAACACCAGCAGGCAGGCGATCATGATGCCGTAGCGCCAGAGCTGATCCCCGGCCAGCCCGGTCAGGCCGCCCTCCTGCACCAGGGCGCTGAGGTCGGCGACGCCCATCGCCTGAATGAACAGCGCAATGGCCCCTGCGCCGGAGATGATCGCCAACAGGATACGCCACCACGGGAGCTTGCCGGTTTTCGTGTTGTCCTCCGCCGGAGGCGGCGGCAGAATGCCCGGGTCCTCCGGCAGCTCTGCTTCCGGCGGCAGCACCCCGCCGCAGGGAGCGATCACGTCCTCCGCGGTGATCGCCGCGGGCAGCAGGGAGCGCGCCATGCGGTTGGCCGATGTGGTATAGAAGCTGTTGCCGGAAAAGAAGGTCCGCGGCGTGCCCTCGGTCACGATATCCCCGTCAAAGAACAGGGCGCAGCGGTGGGCATAGCGGGCGCAGAACTCCACGTCATGGCTGACCATCACGACGGTCACACCGCGACGAAGCAGAACAGAAATGATCTCCGCGAAGACCTGCTTGAACTCCGCGTCCAGCCCCTTTGTGGGCTCGTCCATCAGTAAAATATCCGGGTCCGGCAGCAGCACCTTTGCCAGCGCCGCGCGCTGCTGCTCGCCGCCGGAGAGGTCGTAGGGATGGCGGTCCAGCAGCTCCTCCAGACGGCACAGCGCCGTGACGTGTGCTGCTTTTTGTTCCCGCTGCGGGTCCTTCTTCGGCAGCAGCTCCAGCAGGTCCTCCCGTACAGTCTTCTTTACAAAGAGCGTCTGCGGGTTCTGCGGCAAAACCCCGACGGTCCCGCTGCGCTGCACCGTGCCCCGGTAGGGCTTTAATATGCCTGCCAGCAGCTTGAGGGACGTGGTTTTGCCCGTCCCGTTGCCGCCCAAAAGCGCCAGAAATTCGCCCTTCCGGACGGTCAAGGACAGTCCCTTGACCACGTCCGGGAGGTCCTTTTCATATTTGAACCACAGCCCGTCCGCCTCGATGACCTTTTCCTCGCCGCAGTCGCAGGCCGGCTCCGGCGGGAGCTCGGAAAGCGGATGGGCGGCAGCATACTCTGTCAGCCAGTCCCGGCCCTCGCGGACGGTCACGGGGCAGGGCGCATCGTTGTGGACTGCCGCCCACACCCGCATCGCCGTCGGCATGGCGAGGAACATTCCGTGGCCCTGATCCTTCAGCGCAAGGCCCACCTCCTGCGGCGTACCCTCGCTGATGACGCTGCCGCGGTCCATCACGACGACGCGCGACGCCAGCGGGAAGGCCTCCTCCAGCCGGTGCTCCGTCAGCAGGATCGTCGTCCCCAGCTCCCGGTTGATCTTCCCCAGCGTGGCGAGGAATTCTCCCGCCGCGATGGGGTCGAGCTGGCTTGTCGGCTCGTCGAGGATCAGCAGTTCCGGCTGCATGACCATGATGGAAGCCAGATTCAGAAGCTGCATCTGCCCGCCGCTCAGCTCCGTCACGTTCTTGTAATACCATGTCTGGATGCCGAAGAAGGACGCCATCTCCGCCACGCGGCGGCGAATAGTGGGCGTGTCAAAGCCGAGAGATTCCAGCCCGAAGGCCAGCTCATGCCAGACCTTGTCCGTCACGACCTGATTCTCCGGGTTCTGCTGGACAAAGCCGATCCGCGTGGTTTGTGCGAGCTGATCGAGCTCCTCCAGCGGCTGGCCGTCAAAGCGGATGCCGCCGCTGCGCCGCCCGTGGGGCGCGATGGCGCTCTTGAACTGCCGCAGCAGCGTGGTCTTGCCGCAGCCGCTCGGTCCACAGAGCACGACGAATTCGCCCCGGCGGATGGTCAGCGTCACATTCTGCAGGACGCTGCGTTCCTGCTCCGGGTAGGCGAAACAGAACTGTTCGGTTGTCAGGAGCGGAACACTCAAAGCAGCGCAAATCCTTTCTGTATGGCGTCAAGCTGCAGCTTCGTCGCTTCAAGCTGCGGGCAGTTTTCCTTGCCGATCAGCTCATGCGTCAGATACCTCGGCGCGATCTCATGGAGGAGCAGTCCGGCCTCCGGCACCGTCCACGGGTCGTGCCGGTCGATGTGCTGCACATGGAAATAGTTCACGGAGAAGCCCTCGAAGAAATCTCTCGGCACACTCTCGGGATAGGTCCCGACGTGGCCGCGGACGTAGTCGCCGCTGAGACTCTGGTGGAAGTGCAGGCCCAGCACGGCTTTGGCGAGCTCGCCGTGGGCGCGGTAATGCCCGCGGATGTATTCGACGCCCTCCTCCTGCGTTTTCAGCGCGGGGTTCGTGTTCATCAGATGCCCGGTATCCAGCATGATGCCGACGCGCGGATAGTTGATGCGGGAGAGCAGATACTCCGTCTTTTTCGGCTCCGTGAAGGTAAAGCCCGGCCACCACTGGTTTTCCACGAGGAAATCAAAGGTGTGCTCGACGCCCCGGAGGATCTCGTTGATGATCTCCAGGGAGGCGTCCATCACGGCGTAATCGTCGTGCAGCCATTTGTAGGTCCAGCACTCCTCCTGACTGACGTCGGAGACGTGGAATACCGTGTACTTCGCGCCGTAACGGATCGCGCGGGCGAGGTCCGCGCGGAAGACGCGGACCAGGTCCTCCGGCTTCGGGCCGGGGAAGGCCTTCAAAACCGTCTCCATCGAGCCGAACTTCCGCAGCAGCTCCGAGGTGTTCTCCCTGTAAAAGTCCAGCCAGTCCGGGTAAAAGACGAGATGACAGCCGGTCAGCATGGACGCCGGAAAGCGCTCGTCGATCTCATCCGGGTCCCAGATCCCCTCGACGCCGTCCACGCAGAGCGCGTCCAGTCTGTCCTTCAGCGCGTCCCAGCCCCCGTAGGGCGCGACGCAGCTCGGTGCGATCGGAAAATTGATGCTTTGAATCATAGTTCTCCCTTCTGGGTTTTCTCCCAACGATAATCTGCGTAAAGGTCCATGATGAGCGGTGTAAAGCACAGCGCGAAATAGACAAGATGAAAGAACACGACAATGGGCAGAAACGGCGTATACCGGATGCGCGGATACCAGTTCCAGTAGAAGCCCTTTGCGATCCACGCGCCGATGATGGTCACGCCGCAGAAGGCCAGCCAGAGCAGGACGCAGCGGTCCCGGTCGTCGAAGCGGTAGATCGAATACGCAGTTCTCCCCGGCAGACCGTAGCCCCTTCCGCGCATGCTGTCCGCCGTCTCGATGGCATTCTCCAGCACCCACGTTAAGAGGATGGACAGGATCGTGATCCCGTGCCGGAATCGCTGCAGCAGCGTGCCGTTCCGGATGTCCCGCCCGACGCAGCGCTGCGATTCGCTGACCGCCCGGAGCTGCGCCTGAAATTTCGGGACGAAGCGCAGCGTCATGCTCAGCACCAGACTCAGCGCCGGGATGACGCGGCCAAAGAGATAGACGAACTTGTCCGAGGTCATGACGGTGTTGTAGCAGCCGAACCACAGCACGACGGCGACCAGCATCAGCGCGGCGGCGGCGCCGAAGAGGATGCTCTCCAGCGTCAGCGGGTTGCCGTTCGGGAAATACCACAGGATCGTGACGCCCTCGTGCGAAAACGCCGGGTTGATGATCGCGGTCAGCAGCAGCATCGGCAGCATGTATTTCAGGGTAAAACCGGCCGCCTTCCTGCCGTTCAGATAGAGGTCATACGCCAGCGCGCCCGCAAGCGAGACAAAGCGCGCCAGCGGGTGTACAAAGCACATGGTAAAGAGCAGCACCAGCCCGAAATACAGGAAGTTGACCGTCGGGTGGCAGAATGAAAATGTGTCGCGTGATTTCATAGAAACCCCTCAGTCGCCTCCGGCGACAGCTCCCCTTTCAAGAGGGCCGATACGATGATTACCCACCCGCGGCGACGTAGGCGTCCACGTCGATGCCGAGGTCGCAGGTATACAGCCACTCGATGACGTCGCCCTCCTTGAGCCCATAGCGCGAGCAGCCGTAGTTGGGGCCCCAGCCGTTTACCTTGTAGACCCAGCCGCTCAACTGACCGCAGTCAAACTCATAGAGGTTGTGGATGCCCTCGATGTAGGCGCTGTTGTACATCGGCGTCTTGGAAAACTCGAGATGGATGCCCTGCTGCCTGCAGGTGCGGCGGAGCACGTCGAAGACGCTCTCGCCCTCCAGGAACTCCACCTCGACGGGCTTCAGGATCCAGCCGTCCTCCGGGACCAATTCGACCTTTTCGGGGTCGAGCCAGTCCATATTGTCGAGGATCCTCGCGCAGTTGATGGAGATCGTGCATTTGTGCCGGATATCGGAGAGTTTCACGCTCTCCGGCTCCACGGGAACGGGTTTCCCCTCCGGGACGGCGGCGGTGCCGTACTTGTCCAGCCCGGTGTTTGGGTCCAGCTGCATCCCCTGCGCGGCGGAATACTCCGCGTCGCCCTGTTCGCCGGTCTGTTCTCCCGCGAGGGCGGCGGCGTAAGCCAGCTTGTCCTCCGCGCTCATGGTCCCGTCGGCCCCGCCGGGGCGTCCGGACAGCGCGTCGGACGCTTCCGGCGCGCGCCTTGCCGCCTTCCAGCCCTGCAGGCCCGGCGCGTCGCCGCCGTACCAGAAGGCGAAGGCCAGCAGCGCGATCAGACACACCGGCAGGATGATTTTCCATTTATGCTTTTTCCAGAACATGTGCCGCCTCGCTTCTACTTGCCGGTGCGTCCGGCGTTCAGTCTGTTTTTCTCGCGCTCCTGGAATTTTTTCCGTCGGCGCTGTTTCACTTCCGCGCGCTCGGCGCGAAACAGCTTGAGCTGCCGCGCATACTCGGCCTTGTATTCGCTGCTGTCGGCTTTCGCCCTGCTGCCCCGCGCGTTCAGCGCGGCGCGGGTCCGGCAGCGCACCTGGTTCAGAAACCACGCGTTGCCGTCAAAGCGGCAGCGGCGCTCGTTTTCCCCCATATTTCTCTCCCCTTTATCCGCGCGGATCCCGCATATCATAGAGGCGGGATTTGCCTGTCTCAGCCCGGCAAGCGGCCGCCAGCGCGTAAAACGCCTGCTCCGTCGCCATCAGATCGGCGCCGGCGGCGGCGGTGTGCCGGAATCCTCCCTCCGGCGTACGAAAATCCAAAAGCGCGTCGAGGGCGTTCCTGCCGTTCTTCACGAATCGGCTGTCGTTCAGGTCGATCCCGAGGCCGGTCAGCGCCACGATCGCCTGCGCGCAGCTCTCCGCGCTCTCCTCGCCCCAGGAGGAAAAGCCGCCGCTCTCGCTCTGCAGGGCGGACAGGCGCTCCAGCGCCCTGTCGATCGCCGCTTTTACCTCCGGCTGCCCGCTGTATCCGCACAGCGCCTGCAGGGCCATCGCGGTCAGATCGGCGTCGGAAGCGCCCCCGGTCAGGGCCCAGCCGCCGTCGTCGAGCTGCTCGTCCAAAATACAGGCGATATACGCGTCCCGGGTGGCCTGCACGGGGGCGTCGGGGTTCTCGGGTATATCGTACGCCCCGCTGTCCAGCGCGATCAGGGCCCAAACGGGTCCGTTGATGCCCTGCCACACCGTCTGCTCATAATCTCCCAGCGGCCGCAGCAGGTCATAGCCGCCCACGTCCGCGGGATCCTTCCCGATGGCGGTCAGCCCCAGGATCACACGGCTGTATTCGGTGTATTTCCGTTGATGCAGTACGCCGCCGCGTTCGCGCACGAATTGTACCACGGAATCATAGTATGCGTCAAAATAGCCGGGCGGCACGTCCGCGCCGCTGCGCGCCATGCCGATTACCGTCCACTCCCCGCCGAGACTGCCGGTCTGCGGCTGCGGGACCTTTTCCAGCAGATAGTCCGCCGTCTCCCGCAGCGCCGCGGCGGCGGCGCTCTCTTCCCCGGTCTCCGGCCCGGCTGTCGGCTCCGCCTGCTCCGCCGGCGCGCCGCACGCGCACAGCAGCAGGCACAAAGTCAGCAGCACGGCCGCAGACCGTATGCCGTTATTTCTCATGGTCTTTTTCCCCCTTGAATACTCCCGTTATTTCTCCGCGTCCGTTACTCCGCCCAGGTCGTTTCGCCTCTGGCACCTAGCGGGGCGGCGTTTTCGTCCAGCAGGAACACCCGCGCGCCTGCGGCCTCGCCCCGCGGCCATTCGCGTAAGCTCACGCCGGCTTCATCCAGCTCTGCCGGTTCCACCGCCAGCAGCCGCCCGTCCGCGTCGTAGAACGCCGCGTACAGCCGCGCCGACACGCCCGGCGCGCAGTACAGCGCCGCCCGGCAGGTTTCCACGGATTCTTCGCACTCGCCCGGCTCCGCCGCATGCACAAGCTCCAGCACCGCCGCCTGCGCCGTTCCGGCATAGGCGCGGGCCAAACAGCGGCCTTCGTCATAGCGGTAATCCGCGGACGACCCGCCCGCGTACCAGCGCCGGTAGACGCCGCCGTCCGCCGCCTTCTCATAGAGCTTTACCCGCGGCAGCGCGCGCTCGACGAGCTGCATGGCCGCGTCCCCGCCGCGCACGCCGTCGGACGCCAGACGGAAGTCATATCCGGCGTTCTCCGCGCTTGTCGCGGTATCTCCGTCATATTCCACCACGTCGCACAGCAGCGCGTTGAACGCCATCTGCGCCGCGTCCTCCCGCGTGATCGCAGCCGCCGGGTCGTATTCGCCCAAACCGGCGTCCAGACCGAGCCCCGCGGCGAGGGCTTGCAGCTTCTCCGCATCGGCCAGCTCCGCCTTCTCCGCGTCGTAGCCCAGCGTTTCCAGCAGCGCCCTTTCAAGTGCCGCATAGCTTACCGTCTCGCCGGAAAAGGCGCTCGCGCCGCCCAGCTTCGCAAGCAGCGCCGCCGCCTGCGCGCCTGTCATCGGCGTCTTCGGGGCAAAGGGCGCGCCCTCGGCGGCGTCCAGCACGCCCGTGTCCGTCAGCAGCCACACCGCCTCCTGCCGCGCGATCTCCGCGCGGTCGGGGTACTTCATATAGCGCCCGGCTGTCTCCGGCGCGTCCTCGGCGGTAACCGTGATCGCCACGCCCGCAATGGTCGAGCCGCCCCGCTGCGCCGGCTCGCTGGTCCCGTCCTCGTTGTCCGCGTTGTGGTAGAGCGTCCTGTAGCTCAGCGTTACTTCCGTTTCGCCCGCCTCCAGCGGCGCCTCGGAGTAGAGCACGTGGCCGCTCACGTCCCGCGTCATGCCGTTGGAGTAGGTCAGCATCACCTGCATCCCCGCGGGGTCGAAGGTCTCGCCCACGGCGTATTCGGTGCGCAGCGGGGGCTTCGTTACCTCCAGCTTCTCAATGGACGGCCCGAAGGCCATCAGGTAGCCGGAGTCGTTCTTGAAGTACATCACGCCGTACTGATCGCAGATCGGGCTGCAGATGGCGAACTGCGCCTGATCGCCCACGGGCGTGAAGAGCACGTAGGCCGTATCGTAGGTATAATCGACGCCGTATTTGGAATAGAGCTCCGTCGTAACCGGGTCCGGCGCGGTCTGGCCCGGGCGGTCGCGCAGCATCCGCAGCGGCCCGGGGTTGTAGTTGTCGAAGAAGTAGACGTAGACGCAGCCGGTGTCCTCATAGGCCGTGGTCAGCAGGCCGCTCGTCTGCGGATAGCCCTGCGTCCGGACGCTGTAGGCGACGGTCCAGCTCTCTATGTCGATGACGGTCAGGTTGTGGCCGGAATACTCGTTGAACTGCCCGCCGCCGCAGCAGCCCACGTAGGCCCTGCCGTTATACACCACGGGCGTGCTCGTGCTCATGGGAACGCCGTAATTCGTGTAATAGTCCATATTGACCAGACCCAGGGAATGCAGCTCGCTGATCTTCCACGCGCCCGTCTCGTCCTTCGCCGTCTTCGCCTGGTAGAACATACCGCCCTTGCTCGTGAAGTAATAGGCGTCCGTCTGCACGTCATAGACGATATTGCAGCGGATGTCCGACTGCAGCTCGCTCGCCTTGTCCAGCAGCGCGCCGGTGCGGCGGTCCAGCATCAAAAGCTCGGAGCTCATATTGAAATCCTGCCCGGAGGCGCCCACCCGCGGGTGCCGGATGCCCTGCACGCCGTCGTCCGTGCCGACCAGCAGATAATCGTCGCAGACGTAGGCCCCGGCCCAGTAGAAGCCGCCTAACTGCAGATGCGTCCAGGTGGGCACCTTCGGCTCGTCGGGGCGCGTCGGGTCCTCGTCCGTCACGGTCAGGCAGATGAAGCTGGAAACCTCGTCCTCCTTGTTCCAGTAGCCGGTGTACAGGTAGCCGTCATAGATCGTGATCGGGCTGTTGGGCTGATCGCCGACCGGGTCCGTATAGACCCAGAGACTTTCCAGCGTCTTCGCGTCAAAGGCCTGAATCTTGCCGTGCCCCAGCGCGACGAAGAGCATCCCGTCGTAGTAAAACGGCGGCGTGATCGAGAAGGCGGAGGAGGCGGTCATCTGTCCCTGCGCCTTGACCGCGCCGGTCACGGCGTCCACGCGGAAAAGCCGGTCCCCGGCGTAGACGACGAGGTCGCCGTCCACTAAGATCGGGCTGCTGACCGCGTTGCCGGACATGCCCTTGCCGATCCCGGAGGCCCAGTAGAGGCCGGAATCCCCCGCGTCGATCGGCGTCGGCGCGCTGACGACGCAGTTGTTCGTATTCGCCGTCCCGCCGACGACGAGCTTCCCGCTTTCCGCATCCCAGGTATAGCTCGTGCCGCGGAAGTCCGCCCACTCCGCCTCGATCGTGCGGTCCAGCGTCGTGTTCTCCGGCGCGGCGGAGATGCTGAGGGACAGCGCGGCGGTCAACCGCTCCCCGTCGTCCGCAGCCGCGATGGGATTGGTCGTATCGCCGTCCAGAATCATGTATGTACCCCGGTCGTCGGTTTTCACCAGCACGGTGCCCCGCCGGCCCACATAGCCCGGGGCGGTCAGGGTATAGGTGAAAGTATAGCCGTCATACAGGGTCCAGTTCCCCTCGGCATCCGGCCAGATGCGCTCGGCGGTTTCATTGTTGCGGAAGGTCAGGACGGCCTCCGCCGGCGCGACGTCCACCGTCGTCGTGACCGGCTGCGTCTTTAGCACAGTCAAGGTGATTGTGCGCGCGGCATCCTCATAGCCGGGGCAGCCCACCTCGATAGTGACCGTCTCCGTCTCCGTGGTGCCGCTAAGCGGCACCACCGCTATGTCGTTCTCGTCGGTCTCAACACCGTTTACCTTGATGGAATAGTAATACTGATAACGGCTGTTCACGGTGCCGCTGCAGCCGGGAGCGTAAACCGTCATGCTCGTGGCGTCAAAGGGCGCTTTGGTCGTCAGCGCGAGGTCCCCCTTCTCATAGGGCTTCTCCAGGGCCAGGGCCGTCCCGCCGCAGGAAACGGCAAAGTCTGACAGGGTACAGAAGCGCTTGACGTTCAGGACATAGTCCTGATAATAGGTAACGCCGCTCTCCTCCTTGGAAAGGAGCAGGGTCAGCTGGTTGCTCTCGGGTCCGCACACCAAAAGATGAAAAGCGTTATACCATTGTTCGGAAAGCAGGTCAGTATAGACACGAAGCGTGTTCTGCTCGACATCCCAGTTCCGGGTGGACAGAATGTAGGTCGTATCGTCAAAGGTCGGAGTATAACGAAGAGCTCCATCCGAGTCAAACTTCAGCAGATCATAATAGTGGATTTCCGGCGAAAACTCCACGGGCTCCAGCAGCCAGTGGGCAGGCAGGCCGGTGCTTCCCCAGACGATGGTCGGAAAGTCCAAGTCTTGCAGCCAATTCTCCTCGTCGATCACGCTGACCTCGATGGTCTTGTTGGCGCTCTCCTCCATGGTGAAGGTCTTTGTGCTGTGATAGTATTCGTCCTTTGTCGCAATGTAGGTATAGGTCTCGCCGTCGGGGAGCTTGTAGAGATAAGACCACAGGCCGTTGACCTCGCGGCTCTGCGCCGGCAGCAGCTCCTCGCCGGACTTGTTGAAGACCTGGACGGTCGTGCCCGGCTGGGTGGTGTTGAAGGTGAGGCGCTTCCCCTCCATGGGGATGAAGGTCAGGGTGTAGTCCCTCGCGTATTCCCCGCCGTACACCGTCAGCGTCGCCGTGGTGGGAAGCGGCTCGCCGTGCTCGTCGAGGTCCATGTCCACCGTCGCCCTGCCGTTTTCAAGCGGCTGTCCGTTTACCGTGACGCGGTAATCGCCGCACAGCGGCGTGGGCTTGACCACGACCTGCCGCACCGTGTTTACCACGCGGTATTCATAGTCGTAATCCATATCGTAATAGACGGCGGAGAACTCGTCCACCGAGGAGATCGCGCCGCCGTTTTCGTCCGTTACCTGCAGGGCGCTGAGGGTCGGGATGCGGTCCACCTGAATGGTATAGTCCTGATAGCGGAAATAGCCGGGCAGGTCGCCGTTGAAGAAGACCCAGAGGGGACCGGAAACGCCCTTCGGGCTGTCTGCTTCGATCCGGTCGCCGTTTTCGAAGATGCCGTAACTGTCCTTAGAACCTTTTCCTACACTTTGGAAACAGTGGTTCCGCACGGTCCGGTCGTTCGGATTGTATACGCGCCCGACGAACGTGTACTCATGCGTAACGGCGCTGTAGCTTTGCCGCAAAACCCACGGGTCCTTTGCCGCCAGCTCCTCATCCGTAAATGCAGCCTTGTTGAAATTTACCATGACGCTTATCGAACCTGACATGAAATCCGGTTCGTCGATCCGGAAGAGATGGTCGCCGCGCTCCACCGGCGTCTCGTCCCGATCAAAGGAGGCGACGCCGCTGCCGCGCGCCATGCGGATGTTTTCCGCGTCCAGCCAGTCGTCAAAGGACCACATGCCGACGGAGACGGTCTCCGGCGCGCCGGAAACTGTTACGTCGCCGATGACGTGGTTGTGGCGGCAGTCGATGTAAAACTCATACTGCCCGTCCGGCAGCAGCAGCACGCCGTCGCCGTCGTCGTCGGTAAACTCGTTGCCGCTTTGCGCGACGGCGCGGATGCTCACGCCGGGGTAGTTGGCCGCGCTGTAAACCTTGACCTCCCCGGCCTCCGGGCCGACATCGTGCATGCCGCCGTTGTCGTCAAAGGTAACGGCCCAGGTAGCGGTCTCCGGCGCGCCCGTGTCCGTGCCGTCCGGCTCCTCCGCCCGGGCGGGCAGCGTGATCGCCAGCACCGTCAACAGTGCCAAGAACGCGATCCGTATGATCCGGAGCCATTCAGCTGTCTTGCGCTTCATCATAGTACAAAGCCTCCTTATTCTGGGTCGCATAGGGTAAATCGTATGATTTCTTTGGAATGAGGGAACATCCGGCGCTGCCCTCAATACAGACATCGCAGCCATTTCAGCCGCAGGCGCTTCCATGCGCCGCAGCCCCGGTTCAGCTCCGCGACGGTCTCGCCGCGCAGCGCGGACATATCCTCCCGCGCCGTATCCGGCAGCGGCTTCGCAGAAAAGAGCGCGCGGTAATTGAGCTCCGTCATGCGCGAAAAGCGCGCCGCGTATGCCGGCGTCAGCTTCTCCGCAAGAAGCGGCGGCAGCTCCAGCAGCCGCCCCTTTTCCGGCGCGAT
Organism: Clostridia bacterium; assembly: GCA_024682015.1. GTDB lineage: Bacteria > Bacillota > Clostridia > Peptostreptococcales > Anaerovoracaceae > RUG11894. Next base: position 2,493 of record JAIKZT010000217.1, on the reverse strand, counting down.
CGCCAGCGGCTCCAAAAGCCGCAGCACATAGGCATAGAGGCAGCTGACGGCCTGCGCCGTGTCGGGCTGCGAGAAAAGGCGCTCACGGCGGAGCAGGATACGGCGCCGGCGCAGATACGTTCCCGCCAGCAGAAGGAGCAGAAGCAGAATCGGCAGCAGCCAGAGCAGCGCGATACGGCGCGACGGGAGCTTCGTCTGGGAGCTGTTGTGCGTCTCGGGGACGGGTCCCTCCGTCTCGTTCGGGACCACGTCCTGTTTTTCCTCCGGCGTATCCGGCTCGGCGTCGTTCGGTTCCTCGTTCTCTCCGGTCTTCGTCCCCACGGGGGAATTTTCGTCCGGCTCTTTGGACGGGTCCGCGGGGGAGGAGGCCGATTCGTTTCCGAGCGTCTGCCGCAGCGGCAGCCAGCCGATCCCCTCCTGATAGACCTCCGCCCAGGCCGAGGCGCTGCCGTCGTCCAGCAGGATCCATTGTCCCGCCGCCTCGGACGCCTGCTGCGCGCTGACGAGGTAGCCCTCCGCATAGCGGGCGGGCACGCCGTAATAACGCAGGGCCAGCACGGCCAGCGTGGCGTAATGCACGTCCCAGCCGCCCTGCAGCGTGTTGAGCGTATAGGCGAGGAAATCGTCCGAAGCGCCCATTGCCGGGACGTCCTCGCGGTAAGTCAGATATTGCTCCAGGAAGCGGTCGACGCACGCGACCGCTTCAGAGGGCGTCATCGGCTCCGCGCCGCCGGATTCGCGGCAGGCGTCCAAAAGCGGAGCCAGCAGACGGCGCGCGCTTTCCGGGATCTCCAGGTCGTGCGCCAGGACGAAATCCCGATAGCCCGCCTCCTCCGCGCGGTAAGCGTCCAGCTCCGCAGAGCCGGGCGCGCCGAGGACCTCGGCCCACTCCTCCGTGCGGTCCGGGGCCTTGTAAACGGCGGCGTAGCGGTAACGGCGCAGCGCACGATCCGTGTTTTTGATCCCGGAGGCGTTCAGGTCGTTCATCGAAAGATAAGTCAGCCCGTCCGCCTGCGTCAGGCCGTAGGGCGCGTAAATGTATGCCCCGCAGGCGGAGAGATTGTTGACGGATATGGAATTGAGCTCCTCCGCGCCGTCCAGCAGCGCGGCTGCGCGGGACGCCTGCGTCTGGGGATAAAAGCCGGAGCGGTGCAGCCAGTACAGGAGGTCGGCGTCCGCGGCGAGGGCCGCGTTCGATACGGGCAGCCATGCGGCGCCGGTAAACGTGTCCCCCACGAAGCCGCGCAGATACAGACTCTCCGGCTGCGTCATGGACACGGTCAGCCGCGTCGCGCCGCCGTCCGGCTTCCGTCCCGCGCGCGTAAGGTCGCCCTCGGGCAGGGGCTGCGGCTCGGGCTCATAGAGCCGGGAATGGACGGCCTCGACCGCCCCGCGGCGCAGCGCGGCGAACGCGCTGCCGTCCCGGACCGGCGCAAAGCAGCGGACGGCAAGCAGCAGCAGCGCAAAACACACGAGCGCGATCCCGAACGGCAGCCACCGCGCGGGCAGCGCGCCGCCGGTCGCTTCATCCGGCGTCAGCAGCAGCGCAAGCCCGACGGCCAGCAGCAGGGCGATCCGAAGCCCGACGCCCTTCAGGCCCGGCAGCAGCGACAGGGCGACGGCCAGCAGCAGGCAGAGGGCGGAAGCAAGCCGCGGGCAGGCCCTTCGCAGCGCGACGGCGCAAACCGACAGGACGATCGCGGCTGTCAGAAGCAGCAGGCGCATGCTCGTATCCGCCGGCGCGGCGCCGGTCGCTACGCCCAGATACAGCCGCCCGGTCGCGGCGGTCAGGGCGGCGCGCCACGCGTTCCATAGCAGGCACGCCCCCTCCGTTATACTGCCGCGGAAAAGCAGCGTAAACAGCAGCGCCAGGATCAGCAGCGCCGGGGGGACGAGTTTTCCCCAGGGCGCGCGGGCGCTCAGGACCAGCAGCGCGCAGAGCGCCGCGCCCAGCAGGACCGGCGCAATCAGCGCGGACGCCGCCGAAACGCCGGCTGCCGTTGCGGCGATGGAAGCGCTCGCAGGAACAGCGGACGAATCGCGGACCGTTGAATCAGCAGATGTCACGGCCTTGGCGCTATCGGCAACAGCCGCGACATTGTCGCTATCAGTTGCTGCTGAATCGGCAGCGGGGGGTTCTACGGGCGGTTTGTACTTCATCGACATGCACAAGCCAAACGCCTGTTGCGGATGCAAGTTGCCATCGGCCACCTTCTGGATGATATCCTTGATGATTTCCTTCACCCGGTCCTTTTCTTCCATGGTCGGCAAAGCGCGCAGCCCCAACATGCGGAACATCTTGTTGCTCAGACTCTCGAGGAACGCCTTGTAGCGAGGTTGCATCGCATCTTCGATAATCGTCGCGACCGCCATTTCCGTCTGCATGGTGTCCAGTTCGAACGTCCTGTATATGGTGCGAATGTGCGGAGGAATTGTCGTGTCCGGGCTGTCGAAAAACGGGCGCATCACATCGGCAGCAGCCTTCTTGTCCGG
>JAIKZT010000180.1 GCA_024682015.1 Clostridia bacterium | reverse complement strand
ATCCGCATGCCGGGACGGACGCGCTCGCCCATGCCGGCGCGGTCGATCTCGGCAAAGATCGTCTTTTCGATGTCTTCCCGGTCGATATGCCTGTCCGGGAAAGTCTGCGCCGCGCGGAACATCCTGGGCAGCGGAACGTCTTTCAGCAGGCGGGAAACGGTGCCGTCATTGCGCAGAATCATAGGCTCAACCCTTACTTTCTTTCAAAGCTTGAAGTGATGTTCATCTGGGAACGGTACTTGGCGACCGTGCGCCGCGAGAGACGGATGCCGCGCTGCTCGAGCGTCTCGGTGATCTGGCGGTCGGAGAGTTTCGGATCGGACGCGCAGATGTCGCGGATGATTTCCTTGACGCGCGCTGCGCTGGTGCCGCCCGAATACTCGCGCTGGAAGAAGTGCTGGAGCGGGAAGGTCCCGCGGGAGCAGTAGAGGTACTTGTTCTGGATGGCGCGGTAGACGGTGCTTTCGTGCACGCCCAGCTCCTCGGCGACCGTATCGCAACGGAGGGGCAGCAGGCTGTAGCGGCCCAGGAAGAAGGGCTTCTGTTCCCGGACGATGATGTTTGCGACGTGTTCGATGGTCGTCTGGCGCATCTCGATCGCCCGGATCAGCTGGGAAGTCGCGTCGATCATTTTCCGCGCCCAGATCCTTTCCTGGCCGCTGAGCGTCTCGGAAAGCCGGAGGAAAGTCGGGTCAGTGCGGAACGTGGGGTAGTAATCGTTGTGGAAAACGATGGTCAGTTCGCCCTGCTCGTCCGTTTCCACGGAGAATTCGGGCATGATGTACTGCGACGTCTCCTCGCGCAGGATGCAGGGGATGGGGTTCAGCGTGCGGATGGTCTCCACGCACTGCTGCACGTGCGCGATGGTTGCGCCGGTCTCCCGCGCGATCAAGCGGTAATTGCCCCTGCTGATTTCCAGCAGGTAGCTTTTGATCAGGTCGTAGCAGAGCGGGTCCACATTTTCCTTCTGGGCCAGCTGGAGGCTCAAACATTCCTCGATATCCCGCGCGCCGATGCCGGTCGGCTCCAGCGCTTGAATGGCCTGCAGCGCGGTTTTGACCCGCTGCAGCGGGACGCCCGTCTCCAGCGCGAACTCATCGAGATCCTGGGTGAAGTAGCCGCGCGTGTTGAGCATATGCAGCATGCGTACGGCCAGGTGCCGCGTCTCGCGGTTCAGCCCGGTGAGCCGCAGCTGCTGCTCCAGATCTGCGTACGCCGTTTCAGGCGCGGCGGTTTCGCCGGGATCGCGGTCGGGATCGTCCATCGACGCGCTGTAATGAATGCGTACCTTGCTGGCGAAATCCTGCGGAGAGCGTACGGGTGGCACGTATTCCAGGGAGGGATTCTCCTGGATCTGGCGTGTCATGTATTCGCTCATTTCCGTCAGGTCAAAGGACAGGAGGCGGAGCGCAGTCGTCATGCTCTGGGAAAGTTTCTGAGTCTGTTGGACTTCCAGCCGGGCTTCGGACATGCGGGCCACCCCCCTTTCATTTTAGTTAGGAGTGAGGAGTTAAGATTGAGAGAATACAAGGGTGGGTGTTATCAGAATACTGTTCATTCCGCACTCCGAACTCCGCACTTGCTTTCGTTACGCGTTGGCTTTCGCGGCCTTCCTCTTCTGGCGCAGCGGCTTGGTAGCGGCCAGGATGATGACGATGACTGCGATGCCCAGGAAGATCGCGCTGATGGGGGAGGTCAGGAAGGGCATGAAGTTGCCTTTGGTGCGCATCATGCCGCGGCGGTAGTTGCTCTCCGCCAGCGGGCCAAGGATGAAGCCGAGGATGAACGGCGTGGACGGGACTTCGAATTTCTTGAAGGCAAAGCCGAGGACGCCGAAGCCGATGGCGGCGATGACCTGGGACATGTTGTTCTTCAGGTTGTACGCGCCGATGCAGCAGAGCACGAAGATGCAGGGGAGCAGGATGTACTTCGGGATGGACAGCAGCTTCACGAACACGCGCAGGCCGAAGAACTCCATGAACAGCATGATGACGGAGCTGATGAGCATGGCGGCGAAGATGCCGTAGACCACGGGCGCCTGGTTCTGGAAGAGCAGCGGGCCGGGGGTCAGGTT
>JAIKZT010000140.1 GCA_024682015.1 Clostridia bacterium | reverse complement strand
GCTTCGCCGCCGTCGATGCGGATCTTATAGTATTTCGTTTCGATGGACGTTCCTTTGACCGCGCCGCGCTGTTCGCGGTCACCGGCAAAAGCGATCGTCTTCTCGTCCAGCCAGACGAAATCGTGCTCCTTGCCCAGGCCCGTCAGGCGGCTGTTTTTGCCGTCCCTGCGCAGCCACAACCAGGAATCGTAGCCGTTTTTCTTCAGGTTGGCACGGGTCAGCGTGAAAGCCGCGCTGCCGCCTTCGGGCGAAAACGCCACGTTCGATAAAAAGGTGAACCCGCAGAATGCGTCGATGGTTACAGGTTTCAGGTCTTTCATAGGTCCTCCTCGTCCATTGCTTTGCTCTGTTTTACAGTTTGCAGTCCCGCGCGGCGGGCAGACCGTACATGGATTCCGCCGCGAGCACCGCCCGGGCGATGGCCTCCGCCATGACCCGCGCTGCCAGCGTGCCTGCCACGTCGACGTCCGCATCGACCGCCCCGCTCGCCAGCGCGTAGATGGAATCCCCGTCCGCCGACGTATGCACCGGCCGTATGCAGCGCGCATAGCCGTCGTGCGCCATGCGGGCGATCCTGATCAGCTGCTGATTCGTAAACCTGCCGTTCGTCAGGACGGCGCCGAGCGTCGTATTGCGGCCCGTAAACCGGTTGCTGACGACCTCGTACTGCGAGATCAGCAGATCCTCGGCGGATTCGAACTCCTTGCCGTCCGCGCTGCGCATGCCCGCGAGCTTGGCGCCCGTATGAGGGTCGAAGATGTCGCCGATCGCGTTGACCGCAGCGATCGCCCCCATGCGGAAATCGCCGATCTCCACGGCATAGCTGCCGATGCCGGATTTCATGGCGAAGTCCATACCCTTGTATTTTCCGACGCTCGCGCCGGTCCCCGCGCCCCAGCAGCCGTCGCGGTAATTGCCGCCGTTTTCGGACGCCAGGCAGGCCGCCATGGCCATCTCCGCGTCCGGCCGGCGGAACGGATCGCCCACGGTCAGGTCGAACAGGTCCGACTGGCAGACGAGCGGCACCTTCGTGACCCCCACATCGAACCCATATCCTCTCTCCTCGAGGTAGCGCATGACGCCGCCGGCGGCGTCCAGTCCAAAGGCGCTGCCACCCGCGAGCACCACGCCGTGGATGGCCTTGGGCGATGTAAACGGATCGAGCAGCGTGCCTTCCCGGGAAGCTGGCCCGCCTCCCCGCACATCGAGGCCGCCCATGGCGCCTTCCTTGCACAGGATGACCGTCAGCCCCGTGCCCGCTTCGCGGTCTTCCGCCTGTCCGATGGCAAAACCCCGTATGTCCTGAATATGTATTTCCTTCATGTCCGAATTCCTTTCGTGCGATAACTAACTTCTGCATCTGTATTATATCAGTTTATGTGAGACAGAGGGACGGTTCTTTGTCCCAGCTTATAGGATAAAGGGACGGTTCTTTGTCCCAGATCATAGGCTAAAGGGACGGTTCTTTGCCCCAGATCATAGGCTAAAGGGACGGTTCTTTGTCCCAGATCATAGGCTAAAGAGACGATTCTTTATTCCAAATCATATGGGACAAAGAACCGTCCCCCTGTCTCATCCCCCTGTCTCACGATGCTTGCAAGCGTTATCAGAATTGTGAAAAACGCAATTTGGTAACGGATCGCGTTCTATATTTGAGTTATTTTGACCCATCGAACGGATCTCGCGTTCCATGGCAATGAAAACAGTCGATTTTGAACGCCAGACGTTCGAAATCGCAAAGTTCACAATTCCGATAACGCGCAGACGAGCATGCCGCCTCACGACATTTGAGAGATCGAAAGGCCGGATCTCGAACACCTGCTTACAAATGAAAAGCGCGACGAAGGATCAAACACCAAACGATCAGATTCCCAATACACTATGCCGTATACTCGCCCATGGCGGCAGCGAGGTTGCGTGCTCCGCACCGGATAACAGGTTACCGACCTCGAGAACAGGACCGGTTTTGATCTGTTCATCTTCCCATTCCATTTCCCTTATGTTAAAATAAATTATTATGGTTAAGCTTAAATTACAGACACAAACAAGATCGTACAGAGGTTTCGATTCGTTCGGACCGCCTTAAACTGCGCGAACCCGCATGGATTTCCGTCAGTTATATCTCTACAAGGTCAAACGATCAGAAAGCGATTATGGATACGAAAGAATTACAGAAACAAATTGAAAGACGCCGCATCTTCGGCATCATCTCCCACCCGGACGCCGGTAAAACGACCCTCACCGAAAAACTGCTGCTACACGGCGGCGCGATCCGGGAAGCGGGCACCGTCAAGGCGCGCCGCAACAGCAAGTTCGCGACCTCCGACTGGATGGAGATCGAAAAGCAGAGAGGCATTTCCGTCACGAGCTCCGTCATGCAGTTCGAGTACGGCGGCAAGGTCATCTCCATCATGGATACGCCGGGTCACAACGACTTCGGCGAAGACACGTACCGCATCCTCACGTCCGTCGATTCCGCCGTCATGGTCATCGACGCGGCCAAAGGCATCGAGGCGCAGACGAAGAAACTGTTTGCCGTCTGCCGCATGCGGGGCATCCCCGTATTCACGTTCATGAACAAGCTCGACCGAGAAGCGCGTGACCCGCTCGAACTCCTCGGCGAACTCGAGGACATCCTCGGCATGCCCGCGACGGCCGTCACGTGGCCTATCGGGTCCGGCCTTAACTTCCAGGGCGTCTACAACATCCTGAAGAACGAAGTCTACCTGTATAAAGAACAGAAAACGATCGAACTCGGCTGGGAAGGCGTGAACAGCATCTCGCTCGAAGACCACGTCACCCAGTTCAATCTGAAGGCGCTGCGCGAAGAGATGGAACTGCTCGAAGGCGCCGGCTATCCCATGGACGAGGAGGCCGTGCTGGCAGGCGAACTGACGCCGGTCTTCTTCGGGTCCGCCCTGGCCGACTTCGGCGTAACGCCCTTCCTCGAGCACTTCCTGGACATGTCCCCCGCCCCCGGCCCCCGCAAACTGGCGGACGGCGGCAGTGTGGATCCGATGGACCCGAACTTCTCCGGCTTCATCTTCAAGATCCAGGCGAACATGAACCCCGCCCACCGAGACAGGCTCGCGTTCTTCCGCATCTGTTCGGGTCAGTTTACCCGCGGCATGACGGCCACGCTCTCCCGCACGGGCAAGCCCATCAAACTGGCGCAGAGCACGCAGCTGATGGCCAACGAGCGTGAAAACGTGGAGACCGCCCAGGCCGGCGACATCATCGGCATCTACGATACGGGCAACTTCCAGATCGGCGATACGCTGTGCACCGGCAAGGAACCCATCTTCTTTGAGCCGCTGCCAACGTTCCCGCCCGAGCTGTTCGCGATGGTCGCGCCCAGGGACACGATGAAGGCCAAGCAGTTCCACAAGGGCGTAGAGCAGCTCGCGCAGGAAGGCGCCATCCAGGTCTATCACAACGAATACAACGAGATCATCCTCGGCGCCGTGGGCCAGCTGCAGTTCGAGGTTTTCCAGTACAGGCTCGAGAACGAGTACAATGCGCCGATCCGCATGTTCCCGCAGGAACTGACGGTCGCCCGCTGGGTGCTCGAGACCGACAAGGACAAGGTGAAGGCGACGATCGACTCGCGCAGCAAACTCGTCTTCGACCGCTTTGAACGCCCCATCATCCTGTTCGCAAACCAGTTTACGCTCTCCTATTATCAGGAAAAGCATCCGGAAATCAAACTGACGGAGGCCATGGAGCTGAAGGATCCGGAGAAATAGGACCCTGCCGGCATCACTTCCACATAACAAATTTGCAGAAAGAAGGCCGCCTCATCAAAGGCGGTCTTTTCTCATTTGCTATGGCATATAACGTTTTGATTGATTCTGTCATACTGAATTCTATGACAACTTTCAAAGGTAATCCATATGTCATAGAATTCGGGGCAGAATCTGGCTCAAAACACATCTATTCTATGACAATTTCGGAAAACTCACAAAAAGCCATAGAAAACTCTATGGCTTTTTAGCAAAAGACAGCAATTGTCATAGCGGCGAGTTTTACGCCACGCAGGGCCGAAGATCAGAACGTTACTTTTCCGCCCATCATAAGCGCCAGCGATCCTGCCTCCAGCGAACCTGCCAGATCGGCATAGGAATCGTTTTCCAGGATGCGGCCGGCTTCCTTCAGGAAGGTCGCGAGCAGGCTATTGGCCGCGTCCGACGCCTCGCCGGACACGATGTCGCCCTTTTCCAGCCAGTAAGCGGGCACGACGATCCCCTCTTTGCCTCCGGCGGAAACGGTCTTGCCATGCGCCTCGATATAGTCCGCAAAGAACGCGGAAAGCCTTTCGATCTTCTCCTTGATGACAGGCTCTTCGGCAGCATCCCAGGCGTTAACGAGGAATGTGCCGAACCACGCGTTCTCTTCCAGATCCATGTATCCGTATTTGATGCCGTATTCCGCATACAGCCGGTCATCCTGCACTTGCGTCGGATAATAGCCGCTGTCGGACATGGCCTGGGACGCGAGAAAACTCTGCACGTAAAACAGATCCGCCGCCCCGCGGGTGGAAGGGTCATCCGACAGCGCGCCTGCCGCCCGCAGATCAAGCAGTCCCAGCTGCGACGGAGCGCGATAATAGCGGCCTGGCGCATAGGGGCTCTGGCCCTCTTCCATCGGCACGTAATAGCCGTCCTCGAGCCAGCGGCACTTCTGCCCGAGTCCGAGCTCTTTCAGGAGCAGCGCTTTGCTTTCCTCGCTGTCCACGTCGATCAGCGGATTCCGGGATTCGAGGGACCAGAACTGGTACTCCGTCCCCTCCCGCGGATAGAACGACGTGAGCGTCTCCCAGCCGCCGCCAGCTGCGGTGTTGAGATACGTGGTCTTCTCCAGTGACTCATTCTTTTCCTTGACGCCATCCTCGACGGAATTGTAGGCGTAGAGATGATCCATCAGCACGTAATATTCATCGTCGAAATTCATGTAGACGACCGTATCTGATGGGATGGTCGCGCCGCCCTTTACCCTGTCCATTTCGACCCATTCGTCCG
>JAIKZT010000109.1 GCA_024682015.1 Clostridia bacterium | reverse complement strand
TGGCCTTCAGGCTTTCGCAGCGCGGCGAAAGCTGGAAGATACGCTTCGTCAACCGCCTGGACCGCGACACGTCCGGGCTCATCCTGGTAGCCAAAAACGGCCACGCGCAGGACGCCCTCAGCCGCCAGATGGCGCAGGGTTTGACCGAAAAGCGCTACATCGCCCTGGTACACGGCCTGTTTGACGAAAGCGAAGGGCGCATCGACGCGCCCATCGATAAGGATCCGGACCACAAAGCCCGCCGCTGCGTGCGGACGGACGGCTATCCCAGCACGACGCTGTACAAGGTGCTGAAAAGCTGGGACGCGGCGGATCTGGGCCCGGATTTCACTCCGTGGACAGGGGCGAAACGCCTGGACGGCTTCAGCCTCGTGGCCTTTACGCTCCTGACGGGGCGGACGCACCAGATCCGGGTGCACAGCACGCATCTGGGTCACCCGATCGCGGGCGACGAACTGTACGGCCAGCTCTTCGGCTACGAGCTGGGAACGGACATACTGAACCGCCAGGCGCTGCACGCGCATCACCTGGCGTTTGACCAGCCTCTGTCGGGCAGGCGCATCGATCTGGAAGCGCCTCTGCCCGAGGACATGCGGCGCTGCATCGCGCGGCTGGATGAACTTTGCGAAAAATAACACAGCGCGCCCGGCCTGGCGCGGCGCTGTGAGAACTTATGAATCAAACGAACGATAAAAAAGGCATATCCACGGTGCGCATCGCCCTCATCTATACGGGCTGCCTCATAGGCGCGGGCTTTGCGTCCGGCAAGGAGGCGTGGCAGTTCTTCGGCGTGTTCGGCAAGGCCGGGTACGCGGGGGTGATCGCCGCCACGCTCCTGTACGCGGGGCTCGGTTACATGACGGCATCCATCGCCCACAAACTGAATACGGCGGACGTGTCTCTCCTGGTGAACCCGGTCCGAAAACCGGGGCTGGACGCCTTCGTCGGCGTCCTGATGTGCATCTTCCTGCTCGTGGCTTACGTCGCTCTGACGGCGGGGGGAGGTGCACTGCTGGAGAGCAAAGTCGGTCTGCGCCACGAGATCGGCAGTCTGATCGTATGCCTGGCGGCCATTCTGACGGCCCTGGGCGGTTTTCAGAGCGTATCGTCGAAAGTCGGGCACATTTCGCCCATCCTGCTGGCGGGCACGCTGGTGCTGGGGATCTACCTCATCGTGACCCACCCGGCGGCCGTGGCAGCCATCGGGCCGCATCAGGCCAGCAAGGTGGCGAGCCATTGGCTTCCAACGGCGATCGCCTACGTGGGCTATAACGGAACGGCTGCCATCCCGGTGCTGGGACAGTGCGCCATGCACTCGGATTCGGAGAAGAAGACGCTGAAAGGGGCGTCTCTCGGAGGGCTCATCCTGGGGATGTGCTGCTTCATCCTCTTTCTGGCCACGTCCACGGATCCGGCGCTGAGCGCGGCGAGCAGTTTTCCCATGATGGACCTGTGCGAGAGGGTGTTCCCCCTGCTGGGCAAAGTCTACGCCATCGTGCTGCTTTTGGCCATCTTCATGGCGCAGACCACGGTGTTCTACGGCTTCACCACGAAACTGGGGAACGTCCGGCACCGGCTGGTCATCATCTGGGCCGTGGGGCTGGGAGGGTATCTGTTCTCCCTCTACGGATTTTCGAACATGGTGGCGAACGTTTACCCGATCGTCGGCTACATCAGCCTGGGCATCTTCGTTCTGGAAATTGTCAATTTTATAAAGGTTAAGAGGATATAAGAGGATCAAAATGGAAAATAATCTGGCCAAGAACTATCAGCCGAAGGAATTCGAAGACCGTGTGTACGCTGCGTGGGAAGCCGGCGGAGCCTTCCTGCCCGACGAGAACGCGCCCAAGGACCCGTATACGGTCGTCATGCCGCCGCCCAACATCACCGGGCAGCTGCACATGGGTCACGCGCTCGATCAGTCCCTGCAGGACGTGCTGATCCGCTTCAAGCGCATGCAGGGCCACAGGACGCTGTGGCTGCCGGGCACGGACCACGCGTCCATCGCCACGGAAGTCAAGGTCGTGGACAAGATGCGCGAGGAAGAGGGCCTCAGCAAGGAAGACGTGGGCCGCGAAGGATTCCTGGAGCGCGCCTGGGCTTGGAAGAAGCAGTACGGAAACCGCATCAACGAGCAGATCCGCCGCCTGGGATCTTCCTGCGACTGGAGCCGCGAGCGCTTCACCATGGACGAAGGCTGCAACAGAGCCGTGAAGGAGCACTTCATCAACCTGTACAAGAAGGGCCTCATCTATAAAGGCGCGCGCCTGATCAACTGGTGTCCGGTCTGCGGCTCGGCGCTGTCCGACATCGAGGTCGAGCACGTGGACCACAACGGCAGCTACTGGTATTTCCGCTATCCCGGCGCGGACGGAGGCGAGGGCATCGTCGTCGCGACGTCCCGGCCCGAGACCATGTTCGCCGATACGGCCGTGGCCGTCCATCCGTCGGATGAGCGCTACACCGGACTCGTCGGCAAGAAGGTCATCCTGCCCCTCGTGGGCCGCGAGATCCCCGTCATAGCGGACGAATATCCCGATCCCGAAAAGGGTACCGGCGCCGTGAAGATCACGCCGTCGGCGGACCCCAACGACTTTGAAGTGGGCCTGCGCCACGGCCTGGAGATGATCGAATGCATCGACGAAAAGGCGAAGATGACGGCTGCCGCCGGCAAGTACGAGGGCATGGACCGCTACGAATGCCGCAAGGCCTGGGTCGCGGACCTCGAAGCTGCGGGCTACCTGGTCAAGGTCGAGAAGATGGTCATCCCGGCAGGCGAGTGCTACCGCTGCCACACGGTCGTGGAACCGCGCATCTCCGAGCAGTGGTTCGTGAAGATGAAGCCGCTGGCCGAGCCCGCCATCGAAGCCGTCCGCAAAGGCGAGACGAAGTTCGTGCCCGAGCGCTTCGACAAGACGTATTATCACTGGATGGAGGACATCAAGGACTGGTGCATCTCCCGCCAGCTCTGGTGGGGTCACCGCATCCCCGCGTACTACTGCGAGGAATGCGGCGAGATGGTCGTCGCCAAGGAGATGCCGGCCGTCTGCCCGAAGTGCGGGGGCACGCATTTCCAACAGGACGAGGACGTGCTGGACACCTGGTTCTCCTCGGCGCTTTGGCCGTTCTCGACGATGGGCTGGCCTGAAAAAACGAAGGACCTGGCGACGTATTACCCGACGAGCACGCTCGTGACGGGCTACGACATCATCTTCTTCTGGGTCGCGCGCATGATCTTCTCCGGCATCGAAGTCATGGACAGGACGCCGTTCGAATACGTGCTCATCCACGGCCTCGTCAGAGACGCGCAGGGCCGCAAGATGTCCAAGTCGCTGGGCAACGGCATCGATCCGCTCGAGGTCATCGACACGTACGGCGCGGACGCGCTGCGGTTCATGCTGCTGTCGGGCATTTCCCCCGGATCCGACATCCGCTACCAGGTGGAGAAGGTCGAAGGCGCGAGAAACTTCGCGAACAAACTGTGGAACGCGTCCCGCTTCGCCATCATGAACATCAAGGACGAAGAAGGAAACTTCCTGCCCATGGCGGATGAGGCCACTGCCAAGCTGCAGCCCGAGGACCGCTGGATCCTGCAGGCCATCAACTCCGCGCTCACGGAGATCAACCTGAACATGGAGCGCTTCGAGTTCGCGCTGGCGGCGCAGAAGATCTACGAGCTCATCTGGGGCTCCTTCTGCGACTGGTACATCGAACTGATCAAGCCCCGGCTCTACGGGCCGGACGGCGAGGACAAGAACAGCGCGCGCTACTGCCTGGTCAGATGCCTCAAGACCATGCTGAAGCTGCTGCACCCGTTCATGCCGTTCATCACGGAGGAGATCTGGAGCTATCTGCCCAGGGAAGAGGGCGCCAAGGCCTTCCTGATGCAGGAGAGCTGGCCGGTGTTTGACCCGGCCATGGACTACGCCTCCGACGAGGCCGTGCTGAACCTCTCCATGGACATCATCAAGGCGATCCGCAACATCCGCCACGAGGCGGAGGCGCTGCCCTCGAGAAAACTGCATGCGGTCATCCTGGCGCAGCCGGAACTGGCAGAGCAGGCGAAGGCCGGCGAGCGCTACATGAAGACGCTGGCGAACCTGGAAGGCATTCAGTTCATCGCCTCCAAGGACGAGCTGCCCGAGGAGACCATGTCCGCGGCGCTGCCCGGCGTGGAAGTCTACGTGCCGCTCGACGATCTCATGGATTACGAAGCCGAGTACGCGCGCCTCACGAAGGAGCGCGAGAGGCTTACGAAGGAAGTGGCCAGGGTCACGAACCAGCTTTCGAACGAGAAATTCGTCTCCCGCGCGCCTGCGCACGTTATTCAGGCGGAGCGCGACAAGCTGGCCGGCTACGAGGACATGCTGGCCAAGACGCTCGCGCGCATTCCCGTCGTGGAGAAGAAACTCGGAAAATAGGCATTTTGAGAGGCGCTTGCAAGGATAGGGCATCGGAGTTATGGACATCAGGCGATTTCAGGAATACAAAGACAAGGTGGTAAGCACCGTCGGACAGGTGATCGTCGGCAAGGACGAAGCGGTCGAAAACGTTCTGATCTGCTTCGTCTGCGGCGGCCACGTGTTGCTGGAGGACGTGCCGGGAACGGGCAAGACCATGCTGCTGCGCGCTTTCGCCAAGACGATCGGCGGCGGCTTCGGGCGTGTTCAGTTCACGCCCGACCTGCTGCCCTCGGACCTGACGGGCATCAACTTCTACGACCGCAAACAGGACGCGTTCGTCTTCCGCGAAGGCCCGCTCTTTGCCGGGATCATCCTCGCGGACGAGATCAACCGGGCCACGCCCCGCACGCAGTCCGCGCTGCTGGAGGCCATGGAGGAGCGGCAGATCTCCGTGGACGGCGAAACGCATCCGCTCAGCGAGCCCTTCATGGTCATGGCCACCCAGAACCCGCTGGAATCCTACGGCGTGTTTCCTCTGCCCGAGGCCCAGCTGGACCGCTTCTTCATGAGGCTGTCCCTGGGCTACATGACCCGCGCCCAGGAGCTCTCGGTGCTGGGCAGGGAGGACGCGAAAGTGCTGATCGAGGCGCTGCCGCAGGCCGTGACGGAAGAGGACAGCGCCTTTGTGAAGGGCGCTTTCCGGCAAGTCAAGGTCTCGGAGGACTGCGCGGGCTACCTGATGGACATCGTGGAGGCGACCCGCAAGGAGAGCCGCTTCGTCAGCGGTGTCTCCACCCGCGGCGCCATCGCGCTGCATAAGGCGTCCCAGTGCAAAGCGGCCTTCGCAGGCCGGGACTACGTCATTCCCGAGGACATCCGGGCCATGGCGCCGGCTGTGCTGGCTCACCGCATTACGGCGGGCCTGACGAAGACCGAGGACGTGCTCGCGTACGTGAACGGCCTTCTCAGAAAGCTGCCCGTGCCCACGGAGCGCCTTTGATGCTATTTTTGTTTTTTCTGATTATCGCCGCCGTCGCGGCGGAATACTGGTCTTTGGGACACGCTTTGGACGGCGTGTCCCACGCGTACGCGCCGGACCGTTCTCTGGCGGAGCCCGGGGAGGTTTTTCTCCTGCGCTCCGAGCTCGTGAACGCGTCCCGGCGCTTTGTTCCTTTTTTGAAGCTTGAGGAAAGCGTGCCCGAGGAACTGACCCTGTCGGAAGGAGAGGATCTGCTGGAGCAGACGTCCACCGGCCGGAAACTGTCGGACCGCATCTTCCTGCTGCCGCGGCAGAAGTGGGAGCGCAGCCTTCCCGTGTCTCTGCCCGCCCGCGGACGTTACATTTTCCGCGGCGTTTCCATGGCCGGAGGCGATTTTCTGGGACTGAAGGAAACGGGGAATACGTACAGCGAGTTCTCGGAGATCGTGGTGGTACCCGCCCGCCTGGAAAGGGCGGACCTGGACCTGGCGCTGGGCAGCTACCTGGGCGACCGCAGCGTGCGCCGCTTTCTGCTGGAGGACCCCGTGCTGACGGTCGGGTTTTCCCCCTATACCGGGCGAGAGCCCATGAAGTCCATCTCCTGGCCCAGAAGCCTCGTCTCGGGCGAATTGATGGTGAAGAACTTCGACCACACGACGCAGCTGTGCGCGAACGTATTCCTTTGTGTGCGCAGAGGGCAGAGCGATGAGGACGCGCAGCGGACGGAAGCCTGCTTTTCCCTGGCCCGCACGGTGTGCGAGACGCTGGAGGAGAAGAAACTGAAGTACCGCTTTCTGACGAACGCGGATACGGCGGGCGCCTTTTCCCTGTGGGACTGCGTGGACGACGGGCTGGGAAGCAGCCACCTGCAGACCATTTTGGAGGGGCTGGGCAGAGCCACGCATGAGCCGGCCAAGCCTTTTCAGCGCGTGCTTGAAAGCGCTCTGCACCGCAGCGCGGAAGGACGGATGAACGTCTTCATCTTTCCGGAAAGCTGCCTGGCGGAAGACGGCCCGGACGGATTCCGCGGGCAGATCCGCCTGCTGGAGCGCTGCTGCGGCTGCCAGAGCCTCATCCTGACGCCGGACGGCGCGCAGGAAAGCGCACGGAAGGAGGCCGCGGTATGAACCTCCTGTTCTTCTTCAAGATCCTCGCCGATCTCTGCTTTTACCTTTCCATCGCGTCCTTTTTCGGCGTCTCCTTCGGCCTGAAGGACGCGCTGATCCCGCACGCGCTGCTCGTCGCTTTGGCTTGCGCGCTGGGCAGGGCCTGGGATGCGCCCGAAACTGAAAAACAGGGCAGGGGCGCGCGGCGTTTCATGCCTCTTTCGCTGCTGGCGGCCGCCCTGTTGGCGCAGCAGCTGCTGGGCTTGCCGGGGAAGGCGGGCGCTGCAGGTCTCGTGATCCTGCTGCCGTGCTTTGCCTACGGGTTTTACTGTCTTCAGAAGAGGGCCTGGGACCCGCAGCTCTCCGAAAGCCGTAGCCAGTTCCTGCTGCTCGTCAAGATCCTGCCCTTCATGTTCGTCATTGGCCTCTTCGCCATGGACTTCGGCCGTCTTTCGGCCTACACGCTGCCCCACGCGGTGCTCTTCCTTTCGGCCAGCGTGCTGCTGCTGCGCATGCTGCGGCAAAAGCCTTCCGTTCTTCGCGACAAGCGCTTCCTTTTCGCCAACGGCGCCGCCGCTGCCGGCGCGCTGCTGGCGGCGATGGTCCTGAGCAGCAAAGCCTTCCTGGGCGCGGTCTCGTCTGCGCTCGGCGCGCTGTGGTCCCTCCTCGTGACCCCGCTGCTGGCCATCATCACCGCAGTAGCCATGCTGGTGTACTGGCTCTTCAGCCTGCTGTTTTCCGGAATACTGGCGAAGAACGAAGGCCAGGAGCTTCAGATCGAAATGCGCAGCGCAGAGGAGATCCTGGAGGAGGCAGGGCTCGCGGGAGAGGGCGATCATCCGGTGCTGGCGGCTCTTTTCGCGATCCTGCTGGCCGCGCTCATCGTCTTCGTCATCTACCGCCTGTTCCGCCGTCTGCGTCCCGCCGTGGGCGCGGCAAAAGCTGGCGTCTCCCTGGAGCAGCGCTCTTTCCTGGCTCCGGGAGAGGAAAACCGGCGAAGCGGGCTCGGCCTTCTTCTGGGAGGGTCACCCGAGGACAGGGTGCGCCGGCGCTACATCAAAGTGCTGAAGCTCTGCGAAAGAAAAGGCGCGCAGGGACTAGCCGGGGCGACCACGCATCAGCAGATGCAGATCGGAAAGATCGTGCTGCCCGGGTGCGAAAAGGA
>JAIKZT010000041.1 GCA_024682015.1 Clostridia bacterium | reverse complement strand
TGTCTCAATTCAGCGGTTCAGGCCGCAGAACAGGAAGGCGCCGCCGAAAAAGGGCAGGATGCGGAAGAACAGGTCTATGGACGAGGTGCTCATGACGGCGAACTGCAGGCCGGTAAAGACGGGCTGCAGGGCTTCGCTGCTGATCATCAGCGCGATCGTCTGCAGCGAGAAGAGCAGGGGCGCGGCCAGAAACAGCACGCCGGCCGTCAGCAGGATGACCCTCACACGCGCAGAGACTCTCACCCGGGTAAAGAGCGAAGGGATGCAGGCTGCGAGGACGCCTCCTGCGCAGGATGCCAGCGCAGGCACGGAAAACAGATAAAGGAAATAGGGCAGACCGTCGTATGTCCGGGCTCTGTAAGCGATCAGCGCCGGCCCAAGAGTATAGCGGCAAACGAGTCCCGCAACGACCACTGCGAGGCAGATCCAGAAGCAGGCGAGGTACTTTCGCTGCATCTGGCGGTACGGCGCTTCCCTGGGCCCGTAGAGGAGCGAAGAAACGTCGGTATCCAGCGCCTGCGCGATGGCCAGCAGCGTGTCGATGTCCGGTTCGGAGCGCCCCGTCTCCCAGGAGGAGACGGCCTGGCGGGTCACCGCGAGCTTTTCGGCGAGCTCTTCCTGCGTAAGGCCCGCGGCTGTGCGCACGGTCTTCAGATTTTCAGCGACAGCGTTCATGCGCAGTCCTCCTTTCTACCTTTTCAGCATACGCCCGATGGGTGGAAATGTCACGCAAAGCTTTGTTGCGCGGCAAAACAAACCCCTGTCCGAAAGGGACAGGGGGCGATGGACCGGTTTGGCCGGGTCACTCTTCGTTTGGGAACAGGCTGTCCTTGCGCTTTCTCAGCGCGAAGTAGAGGATGAGCCCCAGCACGCCGCAGGACAGGACTTCCCCGACGCCTACGGAGATCATCATGACGGGGATGGGCAGCTCGAAGCCGTACGCGTACTTCAGCACCCAGGGCACGATGATCGTGTTCGCAGCGATGGGCGGCAGGGGCGCGAGGTAGGGACTGCGATCGCGCAGCAGGCGGGTGCCGATGGCGCCGAGGAGCGTCGCGAGGCTGCCGAAGATGATGTCGGGCAGCACGGCGCCGCCGAGAATGTTGCCCAGCAGGCAGCCGACGAACAGGCTGGGCACGGCTGCGGGCGTAAAGACGGGCAGGATGGTGAGCGCCTCCGCCAGCCTTACCTGCACCTCTCCGAACGAGAAGGCAGCAAAGGCGACGGTGAGCGCCACGTAGATCGCGGCGATCATCCCCGCTTGCGCCAGGTAGAGTGTCTTTTTGTTTTGCATATTCGGTTTCTCCTTAGTTTTGTTTTACGTGAGGATGGTTTCGAACTCACGGATTTATTGCCGGCTTTTGAGCCGGCAGGAAACACTATACCACACCCGGCGGGAAAAGACCACTCTTTTTCACGGGCTGCAGCGATGTGACCCGGCGCAATGCGGCGCCGCGCGCTGACAAAGTTTGTGTTCCGAAGAAAAGGGCGTATAATATCAAAGAAGAGCAATATCGCGCAATTCGGTAGATCTCAGCAAGAACCCCCCGGGGGCAAACACCATGCGTACGACAAAACTTACCCGCAGACAGTCCGAAATACTGCTGGCGGCGGTCATCTCGGCCCGCGCCACCAGCATGCTCTTTTCCAAGATCGTGCTGGCCGGCATGGACGTCTTCAACCTGATGGCGCTGCGGTCCCTGATCGCCTTCGCCCTGCTCATCCCGCTGTTTCACAGGCAGCTTCGGGCGTCGCGGGCTCAGGAGCTTCGCGCAGGCATCATCATGGGCGCGCTGTTCTTCCTGACCATGGCGACGGAACTGGCCTCGCTGCGCTACGCGCCGACCAGCGCCGTGGCGTTTCTGCAGAACACGGCCATCGTCATCGTTCCGTTTCTGCAGGCCGTTCTGACCCGCCGCAAACCGGAGCGCAAGGCCATCACGGCCTCGCTGATCTGCCTGGCGGGCGTCGCCCTGCTGACCCTGGCGGGCAGCACGGGTCCCGCGGTCGGCATTATCCTGGCCCTTGCTTCGGCGTTTTTCTACGCGTTCACCATCATCGCGACGGACCGGCTTTCCCACAGCGGCATCGATTCCCTGTCCGCGGGCATTCTGCAGGTCGGCGCGGTCGGCATCCTGAGCCTGGCCGCCTCCTTCCTGTTCGAATCGCCGCATCTGCCGCAGGGCACAGCTTCCTGGGCCTGCATCCTGGTGCTCGCGATCGTCTGCAGCGGCTTCGGCTTTACGCTGCAGCCCGTGGCGCAGAGCGGCACGTCGGCGGAGGCGGCCGGCCTGCTGTGCGCGCTCAATCCGCTGGTGGCGAGCGTTCTGGGCGTCGTCTTTCTGCACGAGCAGATGTCCGCCAAGGCGATCCTGGGCGGCGCGCTCGTTTTAGCGGGGATCCTGCTGTATTCCAAAAAAGAAAAGGGCGCCGCAAAAGAATGATTTGCGGGGCGCTTAAGGTTCGGAGGCCATTCCGGGCGATAGCATTGCAAAACTGCTGAAGAGGAAAGGATGAGGTGAAAGAGCCATGAACGTGATGCCGGAGATCGTAAACAGAAGAAGCGTCAGAACTTACACGGACAGAGAAGTGACGGACGAGCAGGTCGCGCTCCTGATCGAAGCGGCCAGGCTCGCCCCGTCCGGTTCCAACACGCAGCCCTGGGACTTCCTGGTGGTGCGCTCCCGGGAGATGAAGGAAAAGATCTCCAAAGCGGACCACGATCAGAAATGGATGATGCAGGCGCCGGTGTTCATCGTGTGCGTCGGAAACCTGAAGTACCGGGACGATGGGGACATGGAGCGGGTCATCCGGGACAGCGCCATCGCGACGGAGCACATTCTGCTGCAGGCGGAGCACATGGGCCTGGCGACGTGCTGGACGGGCTGGTACACGCAGGAGGAAATGCGCGCGGCGCTGGGCCTGAACGAGCGCTGCTACGTGGCCGGCGTCGTGACCGTCGGCTACACCGACCATAAACCGTCCCCCGTCAGCCGGCGCAGAATCGAATACCCGGTGCTGTAGGCCAGAGGCCTGCCATGTGAAAAGAAAGCAAGAGAGGGGCAAAATCTACTGCCGTTAAAAATGCGCACGGAACCGTTATTCAAAACAGTTCCGTGCGTTTGTTTTCTTTCGCTCGGGCGGTTGCCGGTTGGGGCTGGCTGCCTTCCCCGCAACCCCTGGCGGGGTCAAACCTGCCTATTCGATCGTCGTCTTTGCGATCGCCATTTCCCAGGCCTTGGGGGTCAGTTCGTTGCCGATGCCGGGCTCCGTGGGAACGGGCAGGTATCCGTTCTCCGGCTGCCAGTTGTACTTCGTGATCGGCGTCTTGATGTTGCGCAGCAGCGAGTGATGCTCGTGGATGGCGAAGTTCGGGATGACCGCTTCCAGCTGCAGCGCGATGTGCGTGGACAGGGGGCTGCCGCAGGTGTGGATCTGCACGCCGACGTCGTACGCGTGAGCCATGTCGCAGACCTTCTTCGTCTCCGTATAGCCGCCGCAGTTGGAGATGTCCGGCTGGATGATGCGCAGCGTGCGGTTCTCCAGGTAGGGGATGTACTGCCAGCGGGTGTAGATGCGCTCACCCATGGCGAGGGGGATGTCGATCTTCTCCTTCAGATACTCCGCTGTAAACGCCGAAGGCGTGTTGGGTTCCTCAAAGTACAGGATGTCGAAGTCTTTTGCGATGTTCGCGATCTGGCAGGCGCCGAAGCTGTCGAGGCGGGAGTGGTTCTCCACGATGAGCTGCACGTCTGGCCCGATGGCCTTGCGCACGCAGGCGATGCGCTCGCGGAACAGGCTGAGATAATCCGGCTCCAGCATCTGTTCGCGCATGGCGCGGGTCGGCCGCGCGCCGCTTGCGTCGTAGTTCAGGCAGTCGATCTTGACGCAGTCGAATCCTTCAGCGACGGCCTGCTTGCAGGCCGCCTCGATCTCCGCCAGCGTGATAGCCGTGTGCGGCTCGGAATAGCCGTTTTCATCCAGCGGCCACCAGCCGTCCTGCAGCTGGCTGGCGTAGCAGCGGATCGCATCCCGGCTGGCCCCGCCGAGCAGCGTGCTGACGGGCACGCCAAAGTACTTGCCCTTGATGTCCCAGCAGGCGATGTCGTAGGCGCTCATGGCGTTGAACACCGCCGGACCGCCGTTCTGCCCCCAGAAACTCGTCTTGTACATGTCCTCCCAGAGCAGCTCTGTCTTCATGGGGTCTTTGCCGATCAGGTATTTCGCGAAGTCCTGCAGCATGGCGAACGCTGCCCGGCCGCTGCCATGGATGCCGGCGACCTCTCCGTCTCCGTAGATGCCGGCATC
The DNA here is from genome assembly GCA_024682015.1 of Clostridia bacterium. GTDB lineage: Bacteria > Bacillota > Clostridia > Peptostreptococcales > Anaerovoracaceae > RUG11894. The sequence continues at coordinate 9,855 of JAIKZT010000041.1, read as the reverse complement.
CGTATAGACGCGGCAGAAAGTAAAGCTGATGATGTCCAGCCCGCCCACCGTGAGCAGGTCTATCTTCGTGATCTTCATGGTGTCCTCCTTTGGTGCCCTGATGATCCATTATATCACAGCGGCGCCGTCTTTCGCGCAGGCGCCTGACCCTGCAGCGCAAACCAAAATAATCCCTTATTATTTGTGGCAATTGCCGAAACTGAGTGATTTATTCCCCCGTGTTCATGTATAATCAAAGCAGGAAGCATTGAAAACAATATTTCGGCGCCTGCCAGCAAAGGAACGTACCCATGAGCAATTCCCTGATCATTCTGTGTCCCATACTCCTTATCCTGCTGATCGCCGGCTGGCTCATCCGGACGAGGAACGATTTTGTCGCAAAGGAGATCCGCGTGGAGGAAGGCCTCTCCGGGATCGAAGTGGCGCTGGCCAAGCGGTACGATCTGCTGACGAACCTGCTTCAGGTCACGAAGGGGTATATCGCCTACGAAAAGGAGATCCTGACGAAGATCGTCGAGCTGCGCAAGGGCATGACCGTAGAGGAGCTGAACGCGGCAAACGAGGAGATCGACGCGTTCCGCAGCCGCCTGTTTGCCGTTGTGGAAGGGTACCCCGAGCTGCGCGGCAGCGAGGTCTGCATCAAGCTGATGCACGGGATCCACGACGCGGAGGAGCATCTGCAGGCTGCGAGGCGCCTGTACAACACGAACGTGACCGCCTACAATACGGCGATCCGCGTATTTCCGGCATCGCTTCTGGCAGGCGGCCGCCAGCCGAAAGCCTTTTTCTCGGCAGAGGAAAAGCAGCACGACGCTGTTTCCATGACATTCTGATCGAAGGAGGTCCACGATGAACACGCAGCAGCAAATGTCCGGCAAAGAACTGTCGAATGCATTGAAAAGCCATCGCGCTACGGCAAAGATCTTCGAAATCCTCTGCATAGGCTGTGCCCTCGGCATGGCCGGAATGCTGTTCGCGGGCAAATATCTTTTCGGCTTCCTCATGCTCATTCCCATAATTGCCTTTGCTCTGCTCATGTCAGGGCAGCAAAGCGCGATCAAGAACCTGATCAGCGGCAACATCGTGCAGGGCCTTCTGGAAAAAGCATTCGATCATGTCACCTACGCGCCTTCGCAGCGGATCTCCGACGAGGTCATCGGTTCGTCGCACATGGTCTTTTACAAACCCTACGAAAAAATAAACGGGGACGATTACATCGACGCCGATTACAAGGGCTTTCATCTGAAGATGAGCGATATCACGCTGACCCGGAAGGAAGAGCATTACGACTCGGAAAAAGATGACTGGGAGGAATCAGAAGAGACCATCTTCAAGGGCCAGTGGCTCACGTGCGATTTCGCCAAGGAGCTTTCCGGCGAGGTGCATCTGTCTGCGGCCACGAGGAACATGGTTTCCAGCTACAAAAAAGCGCGCATCCGCATGGAGAACGAAGCCTTTAACGAAAAGTTCATCGTTACAGCGGATGACCCTGAAGAAGCGTTCTATATCCTTACGCCGCACATGATGGAGTACATCCTGCATGTGGCCGAAACGCACAGGGGAAACCTCTACATGAGCTTCCTGCGCGACGGCAAATTCCACATCGCTGTGAACACCGGGGAAGACTTTTTCGAGCTCGGAAAGAAAAGCACCGATCCGGAAAAGCTCAGCCAGGCCTTCCTGGAGGAGATCCGCTGGTACACGGACATCATCGATCAGCTGCGGATAGAACCCAATCTCTACAAATAGGAGATCCGCAGGAATCCTTGCCATTTCGCGGCATATGAAATATACTGACAGTGTGTATATGATCGCCCTGCGGGGCGAATGGAGTGGGTTGGCCGTGGCCAACCCTTTTTTTGACAGGTGCTGCATGGCGATCGCCAGACATAAGGAGGGTCAGAGATGCGATATATTTGCCAGATATGCGGGTACGTCTACGATGACGCGAAGGAAAAGATACCGTTCGAGGCTCTTTCGGATGATTGGAAATGCCCCCTCTGCGGAGCGGTGAAGGCGGATTTCAAGCCGGAAGAGGCGGCAAAGCCCGAAGTTGCCAAAGCGCAGGCGGCTTTCGCGGACGCGGACCTGAAAAAACTGTCCCCCGGACAGCTGTCCGCGCTCTGCTCCAATCTCGCAAGGGGCTGCGAGAAACAGTACAAGAGCGAGGAGGCAGGACTGTTTCGCGAGCTTGCGGAATACTTTGCTTCCATCACGCCGGCGATCCCGGACGCCGCCGCAGAAGACGTCGCGGCGCTGCTGCAGGCGGATATCGACAGGTACGCCGGAGTTCGCGCAGTCGCGGATGAAGCGGGCGACAGAGGGGCGGCGCGCGTCTGCGTCTGGGGAGAGAAGGTGACGAGGATGCTCTCCTCCCTGGTGAACAGGTACCTGAAGGAAGGAGAAGCGATGCTTGCCGACACGGACATCTGGGTATGCACGGTGTGCGGATTCGTCTACGTAGGCGATGAAGCCCCGCAGCTGTGCCCCGTGTGCAAAGTGCCGGCGTGGAAGTTCGAGAAGATCGAGGGGAGGGCAAAAGGATGAAGAGCGTTGCCATCAGAAACCTGAGACTTTGCACGAAGGACTGCCTGTGCCTCTACGTCTGCCCGACGGGCGCGACGGATACGGAGGACAGCATCATCGATGTTGAAAAATGCATCGGTTGCGGCGTCTGCGCAGGCGCCTGCCCGAGCGGCGCGATCAGCATGGTCCCGGAGGAATATCCTCCGCAGCAGCCGAAGACGGACCGCGTGAAAGCCGCGCTCAATGCGCTGGCCCAGGGCAAGATGGACGGAGAAAAGATCGCTCTGCAGATCGCTTCGGAAACGGAAAGGGCGGGGCTTGCCCGGCTGATGGCTGCCGCGGCGAAGTCCGAGCGGCTGGTCGCGGAAGACATCATGCGCGAGGCGAGCTATATGCTGCCGCAGAGCGGGAATGCGCATGCGCTGCTGGAGGAATTGGCCTCAGATCCCCCGACGCCGGAATTTCCCGCGGAAACAGTGAAAAAGATCCTGGAAACGGTTCCAAACAACGAAAAGAGCACGGAAAAGAAAGGAGAAACAGCGATGGCAAAATGGGTATGCACGGTATGCGGTTACGTTCATGAGGGCGAGCAGCCTCCGGCGCAGTGTCCGGTATGCAAGCAGCCTGCCGAAAAGTTCAAAAAAGTCGAAGAAGAGGTAAAGAAAAACCCGTATGCGGGGACAAAGACGGAGAAGAACCTCTGGGAGGCGTTCGCCGGCGAGTCTCAGGCGCGGAATAAATATACATACTTCGCTTCCGTCGCGAAGAAGGCCGGCTACGAGCAGATCGCGGCGCTGTTCCTGCAGACCGCGGAAAACGAGAAGGAACACGCGAAGCTCTGGTTCAAGGCTCTCGGCGAGCTCGGCGATACCGCGGAAAACCTGCTGCACGCGGCGGAAGGGGAAAACGCGGAGTGGACGGACATGTATGAGAGAATGGCGAAAGAAGCGGAGGAAGAAGGCTTCTCTGCGCTTGCGGCACAGTTCCGCGGCGTGGCGGCCATCGAAAAGATGCACGAGGAGAGATATCGCGCGCTTCTTAAAAACGTCGAGACCATGGAAGTGTTCAAAAAGAGCGGGGTCACCATGTGGGAGTGCCGCAACTGCGGACACGTCGTGGTCGGCACGGCTGCGCCGGAGGTTTGCCCGGTCTGCAATCATCCGCAGGCGTTCTTCGAGGTGAGGAAAGAGAACTACTGATAGACGCGTACTCTCGGCAGGAAACGGGATCGCGGCGGTCTGAACTTCGGCGGAATCGGAAGATTCCGCCGTTTTTCTTGCCGCGATGGCGATGCCGGGCGGAAACCGTGACCCCGCGAAGGCGCTAAAGCAGCAGCCCCATCGTGTGGGACTCGGTCAGGACCTCCCGGACGGTATCGAGAAAACGGTGGATGATATCCGCTTCCGCGTTTGCTTTGTTGCGAAGGATGAACACGTTCCGGTTCGGGATGTAGAAGGACGGCTCGCACTGGCGGACGCCGGGCGCCTGCGTCAGGTGATCCGCGATGCTCCTGGGCACGATGGCCCAGTCCGTAGGTTCCGACATGAACAGGCGGATCTGTTCGATCATCTCCAGGCGGATCTGCGGCTCAGCCTTCCCTCCGAACGTGATGTCGTGCCAGTACTCCTGGTCGGCGCAGAGGCGGATGTACACCTCGTTCTTCACGTCGAGCATGTCCAGATCCACCTTTTCCGGGTAGACAGCGTGGTCGGGGCAGATCAGCACGAGCGGATCCGACAGGAACGGGATCGACACGATGTGGTCGGTCTGTATCTTCGCGGTGGAAAAGGCGATGTCCGTATAGCCGCGGACGAGGCTGTGCACGGCCATCTCCGCCTCCATGTCCTGGATCTGCAGGTGGACGTCCGGGTAGTTCTTCGAAAAGCGCTTGTATACGGAGGGAAGCGTATAGGTGTTGATGCTGTTGATGGCGGAGACCCGCAGCAGCCCCGTGACGGCGGTCTTGCGGATATCCTCCATCTGCCTGATGATCTCCTGGTGCTGCAGCGCCAGCGCGTAAAAAGCCTGGCCCTGGGCCGTAAGCACGATCTCCCGGCTGCCCTTGCTGCGCAGAAGCAGCGGACAGCCCAGAGACTCTTCGAGCGTCTTGAGGCGGGTGCTAAGCGAAGACTGGCTGATGAACAGCTCCTCGGCCGCTTTGGAAATGCTCTTATGGCGGCAGATGGACAAAAAGGCTTCGATCTGAAGATCGGTCATGAGGATGCACCTCCATATATTGAATGTATTGAATATTATATCACGAATTATTGAATTTCACGAATAAGCCGCTTTATCGTAGAATGAAAATGAATGGAAATGAGCATCCTGCAGAAGCCGGCAGGAACAGGGAACGGAGGGATCAGGATCCATGTACAGATTGGGCATTGACACAGGCGGGACAAATACGGACGTCGTGCTGACCGACGTGGACAGCGGGAGGATGTATTACGCCAAAACGCCGACCACGCCGAAGGCGCTGCTGGACGGCATCATGAACGGCATCAACAAGATCGTGAAGATCAGCGGGATCCGCCATGAGGAGCTGGACGAGCTCGTCTACGGCACGACGATCGTCGTCAACATGATCGCGCAGAAGCAGAACGAAGCGGCTGCCCTGATCACGACGAGAGGCTTCAAAGACGTTCTGGAGATCGGCCGCGCGTACCGCAAAGGCAACATCTACGACATACAGATGGATGCGCCGGACCCGCTCGTCAAAAGAAATCTTCGCTTTGAGATCACGGAACGCATGGATTTTCTGGGCAGGGAGCTGGAGCCCCTGCGGGAAGAGGAGATCAAGGACATCGTAAAAGCGTTCCGCGAAAAGGGGATTAAGACGGCCGCGGTCTGCCTGATGCATTCCTACGCGAATCCCGCCCACGAACTGAGGATCAAGGAGCTCCTCGCAAAGGAGTGGCCGGAAGGGTATGTTTCGACCTCTGCGGAGATCAACCCGCAGTTCCGGGAATACGAGCGCACCTCGACGACCGTCATCAACGCTTACATGATGCCGAGCATGGCCTCGCACATCGTGGATTTCCGGCAGCGCATGGCGGAGAACAACATCGGCGCGGAACTGTTCATGATGCAGAGCAACGCGGGCATCATGACGTTCGACGTCGCGCAGAGCAAGCCGGTATCCGTCGCGGACTCCGGGCCGATCGCCGGCGTCATCGCGGGGAATTATCTGGCCGGGCTGCTCGGCGAGAAGAACATCATCACCTTCGACATCGGCGGCACCAGCACGGACGTGGCGCTCATCCAGAACAATACCATCAAATTCACGACGGAAAGCCACATCGAAGGCTATCCGATCAGCATCCCTTCCGTCGACTTGAGCTTCATCGGCGCAGGCGGCGGCAGCATCGCCTGGGTCGACAAGGGCGGCGCGCTGAAGGTCGGCCCTGTCAGCGCGGGCGCGGATCCCGGCCCGGTCTGCTACGGACGCGGCGGCGAAAAGCCGACGATGACCGACGCGAATCTCGTGACCGGCCGCATCCGTCCGGAGATCTTTGAAGAGAATCTCGCCGGCGCGATGGAAAAGACCCGGGCGGCCATCGACAAATACATCGCGAAACCTCTCGGCCTCAGCGTGACGGAGGCCGCGGAAGGCATCATCGACGTCATCAATTCCAACATGCTGCGCGCGATCAAGCTGGTCTCAGTCCAAAAGGGGTATGACCCCCGCGAGTTCACGCTCCTCGCCTACGGCGGCGCGGGCGGACTGCATGCGGGCAGGATCGCGGAAGAGCTGGAGATGCCCAAAGTCATCATCCCGTATTCGCCCGGCACGTTCAGCGCGACGGGGCTGGTCCTGTCCGACATCAAGGCGGACAGCGTCCACACGAAACTGCTGACGATGGAGCAGGTCAGCCCGGGCCTTCTCAATCGCATCTACGGCAAACTGGATGTCGAAGGCGTCGAAAACCTGGACAAGCAGAACGTTCCGGAGGAGAACCGGCTGCTGGTCCGCACCTGCGACATGCGCTATTTCGGCCAGGCGTTCGAGCTCAGCGTTCCGGTGCCCGCCGGCGAGATCACGGACGCGGTGATCGTGGACATGATCGACGCGTTCCACGAGATGCACCGCCAGGCGTTCGGCCACTGCATGAAGGAAGACCCCGTGGAGTTCGTCAATTACAGAGTCAGCGCCATCGGCTCCTTCCGCAAACCGGACGTCGTCAGCAGCGCCATGGCCATGAAGCACGAGCGGGCGGAAAAGCAGCTGTACGGAACGGCGATCTTCGACGGCAAAGAGTACACGGTCCCCATCTACGACCGCGACGCGCTCGCCATAGGCGAAAAGATCGAAGGTCCGGCCATCGTCGGCGAAATGGGCGCGACGACCATCGTTTATCCGGGTCACAGCGCCGAAGTCGACCACATGAAGAACCTCATCATGTACACGAACATCAGCAAAGAGGGGGGAAAGTAAATGGCAAGTTCGATTTTGCTGGAAGTCGTCAACAACGCCCTCAGAAGCGTTGCGGAGCAGATGTCCGTCACGATGGTGCGGAGCGGTTACTCCACGATCGTGAAGGAAATGATGGACTGCTCCTCCGCCATCTTCGACGATCAGGGGCGCATGCTGTCGGAAGGCGCCAACGTGCCCATCCATCTGAACTGCCTGGGACCCTGCCTCAACACGGTCATCACCAAGTTCTTCCCCAGGGACCAGCTGAACCCGGGCGACATCATCCTGACGAACCATCCTTACGCGGGCGGGGAATCCCTGGGAAGCCATCACACGAAGGACTTCATCATGATCGCGCCGATCTTCTACAAGGACGCAGGGCTGGTCGGCTATTCCGTGACCATGCTGCACCACAAGGACGTGGCGGGCATGTGGACCGGCGACTCCTGGACGGTCGAGGTGTATCAGGAAGGCTTCCTGATGGAGCCGATCAAGCTGTATGACAAAGGCGTGCGCAATGAAGCGCTCTGGCACGTGATCCTGAACAACACCAGGACGCCCCGCGACATGAAAGGCGACCTGATGGCGCAGATCTCCGCCTGCAACATCGGCGTCAGCAGTTTCTGCAAGATCGTGGACAAGTACGGCCTGGATACGATACACGAGGTGACGGAGGACCTGCTGAACTACTCGGAGCGGATGACCCGCGCGGAGATCCTGCAGATCCGGGACGGCGAGTACAGCCACGAGGAAAAGATCCTGGACGACGGTTACGCCGGCGGCCCGTACACCCTGAAGCTGACCGTCCGCGTAAAGGGCGACAGCATCGAATTTGACTATACCGGAACGGACAAGCAGGTGAAGGGGCCCATCAACTCGCCGCTGTCGGCGACGATCTCCGCTACGTATTACGCCATGCGCTGCATCACCGACGCCGCGATCCCCTCCAACCAGGGCTGCCAGAGGCCTATCCGGGTCATCGCGCCGAAGGGCACGATGGTCAACTGCCAGATGCCCGTCGGTTGCTTTGAGAGAATGGTCACCGACCACATCCTCGTCGACCTGATCATGGGCGCCATGGCGCAGGCCGTTCCCGACAAGGTGATGGCGGATTCCTGCGGATGCAACTACGACTTCTGCAACGGCACGAACCTCGAAACGCATCCGCGCGGAGGCGAGGTGACCCACCGCCAGTACTGGGGAGAGATCGTGCCCGGAGGCCTTGGCGCGAGAGCGACGAAGGACGGCCTGTCCATCATGGCCTGCCACGTCACGAACTGTCCGATCCCGCCGCTGGAAGCGCAGGAGATCGAGGCGCCGATGCTGTTCATCGAGCGCTCCATCCTGCCCGATTCCGAAGGCGCGGGCAAGTTCCGCGGCGGATTCGCGCAGCGCAGAAAGTGGAAGTTCGTCGGATACGACGGGCTCAGTTCCCACGTGTCCCAGAAGTCGAAGATCCCTCCGCAGGGCGTCTTCGGCGGAAGGCCTGGCCGGTGCAGCAAGTGGATCGTCAACGAAGGAACGCCCGATGAGTACTCGTTTGAATACGCGATGGGCGATCCGATCCCCTTTGAGTACGGCGATACGCTCACCTGCCTCACGGCCAGCGGCGGCGGGTATGGCGACCCGTTTGAAAGGGATCCCGAAATGGTCCTGCATGACGTCGCGATGGGGCTCGTTTCCGTGGAAAGAGCCAGAGATGTTTACGGCGTCTGCATCGATCCCGCATCGCTTACGATCGACGAGGAGGCTACGAAGGCGCTTCGCGCGGGAAAGGCGTAGCGCTTGAACGATCGCGCGTCAGCGCTGAAACGGATGACAGGAAACGAAAAGCCCCTTGCAAAAACGGTCAGCTTTTGCAAGGGACGCTTTTTTCTTTCAGGCAACGGTTTTCAGCGTTTCGGACAGACAAATGCGCGTCTGCCGAGGGGAATTACTTTTCATCGACCAGGCTGATCCGCTGAACGGAGCTCGCCCGGATCAGTTTTTCCTTGCTGCCTTTCGCGAAATCGATGCGGACGAGGATCCAGTCGCCGTCTGCGTCAAGGATCGTATTGGTTCCGTGTTTTGTGTTGCCGTACATGGCGATATCGACGTCTTTACAGTCTTCTTTCAGGTCCAGGGCCACCTGCTTGCCGATATAGGATCCAACCGCATCCAGCAAAGTTCGCTGCTCTTCATATGACGACGTTCCGACGATACCGGCAAGTTCCTTTTCCAGCGCGGTCACCCTTTTCTTAAGGGCGGAGAGCTCGACATACGCAAGGAGGCCGAATATCCCAAAAACGAATCCTACATACTCCATCAGTTGCCCTCCTTTACGATCTCTATAGATAGCACGGAAGAAACCGGTATGAGCTTTTCGATCCTTCCCTTTTTCGTGTCTGCTGTGACTCGCATCCAGTTTCCTTCAAAATCCGTTATGCGGCAAGGCGTGTTGAACAGATCGATATCCGCTTCCTCGTCGAAGAAGGCGAGCCGGACCGTTTTCCCGGCCAGGCTTTTCAGAAGCTTTCCGACTCCCTTCGCCTGTTCTTCTCCGCTTTCGGGCGCCTCGTCTTTCAGCAGATAATCGCAGCTTACCCCGAGGATGTCCGCGATCTCTCCGATCTTGTCGATATCCGGCATGGCGGTGCCTGCCTCCCACCGGCTGACGGTTTGCCGGGTAACATGCATTCTTTCAGAGAATTCTATCTGGGTCATCCCCCGACTTTTTCTTTTTTCAGCGATTTTGGTTCCAAGTTTGTTCATAGATCCATTCTCCTGTCTGATTTGATGCCTTTATGATAGACCCTGCCAAGGCCTGCGGCAAGAAACCAGCAAGCGCAAAATGTAACGCAACAGTTTACATTCCAAAGGAAGATCTGTCGTTTTATAGCCAGGCGGACGCCGGTTCAGCGGCATTCCTGCAAACC
>JAIKZT010000030.1 GCA_024682015.1 Clostridia bacterium | reverse complement strand
GTCACCGTGAAGGTCGACCTGCCGGGCAATCTCAACTACAAGGATGGCGAGGGAGTCATCACCGTTACGGTCACGGCGACGGATCCCTATCTGAGGCGCCATACGATGCGCCATGGCGAAAAGGCCGTGGATATCTCGCTGCACACGAATACGGGCAGCCTCGAGGTCTCCGGAGACGAGGATGCGGCCAGCCCGGTGCTCATCGCCACGTACGATGCGGACGGGCGCTTCCTCGGCCTGCTCATCGTTACCGGCGACAGCGCGATCGACAGCGCGGCAGAGGAGGGCGAACTCCTGAAGATCTTCTGGACCGATGTGGCCGGCACGCCGCTCGACGAAGCATATAGCGGCGAAGAGTAACGCGGGCGCGCAGCGCCAAAAGGCATGACCTTCGGGTCATGCCTTTTTTCGGTGGTCCCGTGGTTCATGAGGATGAACTTGACGGGTGACCATCCGTTCACTACAATGAGAGAGCGGGCGCGAAATTGAGGTAACAAAATGAAAACAGATGACTATACCATTCGCCTGGAGAAGAAAGAAGAATACAGAGAAGTGGAAAACCTCGTGCGCGAGGCCTTCTGGAACGTGTACCGTCCGGGCTGCAGCGAACACTTTGTGATCCACGTGCTGCGGGACGATCCGGCTTTCGTGAAGGAGCTGGATCTCGTCATGGAGCAAAGCGGCGAACTGATCGGGCAGAACATGTTCATGCGCACCGTCATCGACGCTGACGACGGCCGAAAGATCCCCGTGCTGACCATGGGGCCCATCAGCATCACGCCAAGGCTGAAGCGCCGGGGCTACGGCAAAAAACTGCTGGACTACTGCCTGAAGCAGGCGTCGGCCATGGGCTTCGGCGCGGTGCTGTTCGAAGGAAACATCGGGTTTTACAGCCACTGCGGGTTTGATTACGCCCGTAATTTCGGCATTCGCTATCACGATCTGCCGGAAGGCGCGGACGATTCCTTCTTCCTCTGCAGGGAGCTTATCCCCGGTTATCTGGACGGCATCATCGGCGTGTACCAGACGCCCAAAGGCTATTACGTGGACGACGCGGACGTGGAGGAATTCGACAAGGCCTTCCCGCCCAAGGAAAAACTGAGGCTGCCGGGACAGATATTTTAAAACAGGGGAATGGACGCGATGGACTACAGGGCGATCAAAGCATCCGACATGGATGCCTTATGGGATCTTCAGAAGCGATACAAGGCGGAGATCGGCGAGGAAGAACCGGATGACGCCGCCAAGGAACGGCTGGCGGAAGCGGTAAGGACCGAACGCATTCTTTTCTTCGGAGCGTTCGATGGGGCGGACCTGGTCGGCTGCTGTTCCGTCACGGTCGGGTTCTCCACGTTCGATTACAGGCCGAGCGGCGTGTTCGAGGATTTTTACATCTGCCCGGCGCATCGCCATCAGGGCGCGGCGAGGCAATTGGCCGCGTTCGCGTACCAAAAGAGCGGCGTTTCCACCCTGACCGTCGGCTGCGCGGACTGTGACGTGCCCCTGTACCGATCTCTGGGGTTTTCCATACCGCTCGGCAACCTGCTGGCGTTTGGCTGAAAGCGCCGAAAACTTTTGCCGGAGTCGATAAAGCTGTTCAGCCTGTTTGTACGCGTAAGCCCGGGATGGTCTGTCCCGGGCTTTTTTGATACAATAGAAGCATGAACGGGACGAGCAAGCGCAATCTTCATATCGGCATAGTGTATGCCTGCCTGCTGCTGGCGACGGCCGTAGTCAGCCACTTGAATGCGCCTGGCCTTCCGGCGCCTCTTTTCGTCGGGCTGGGCATGAGCCGTTCCTGCCTGCACGCCGCGATGCTGGCCTTCTGGCTGTATTCCGTGCGCCGCCGCGTGCCGGATGTCCTGCCGCGCAGGCTTCTGTCCGCTTCGGCAGGCCTGCTGATCCTCTGGATCGCCCTGAAGGCGACGAAATATTACCTCTGCGACAGCGTCGCCATCGATCGCTATCTCTGGTACCTTTACTATCTGCCCATCCTGTTCGTGCCTCTGCTGTTCCTGCTGATCGCGATGAGCCTGAACAAACCCGAAGACTTTCGCCTGCCGCGCTGGACGCTTCTGCCGTCGGCTGCTGCCGCGCTGCTGTTCCTGCTGGTGCTGACGAATGACCTGCACCAGTTCGTCTTCGTCTTTCCCGCGGACGCGGCCGTCCTTTCGGATGAAAACTATGCGTACGGTCCCGGTTATTTTCTCGCCGCGGGGTGGGCCGTCCTGTGCGCCGCCGCGGCGTTCGCCCTCATGATCCGCAAATGCCGCCTCGCCGCCCGCCGGGTGCTCTGGGTGCCGCTCATCCCCCTGGGGACCGCCATCCTGTACAGCGTGCTGTACGGAGCCGGGTCACCCATCGTCTGGCGCACGGTGCCGGACCTCTCCGTCTTTCTGGGTTTCTGCCTGGCCGCCGTGCTGGAATGCTGCATCGGCAGCGGGCTCATCCGGTCCAACACGCACTACC
>JAIKZT010000026.1 GCA_024682015.1 Clostridia bacterium | reverse complement strand
TCAGTGAAAAAGGACAGGTCTGAAGCTATCCTTTTCGCGCGGTTCGCGGATGTCGTTAGGATCAGACCCTGTCCGTTTCTTTCCTGTATGTACTTTGCCGCCAGCGGGGCGATCCGGATGTCGGATATCCCCGTCAGGTTAATCAGTTTGCCCATGCTCCTCCTGCAGGACGGCCTCGGCGGGCTCTTCCTGCTTCTTTTTCTTCTTCGGTTTGTGGTTGAACCGCTGCATGGCCTCCCGCGGGCCCTCCTCGACCCAGCAGACGATGGCCTCGGCCGCTTTGCCGATGGCGTCGGCCAGAGGCTTTTGCTCCTCGGGAGCCGGCTTTCCCGTCACGAACGAGACCAGCGGAATGACGTCGCTCTTGCCCGTACCGATGCGGATGCGCGGAAAATCGTCGAACTGCAGCTGATAAATAATGCTGCGCATGCCGTTGTGCGTGCCGGCGCTTCCCTTTTCGCGCAGGCGCAGGTCGCCCACGGGCAGGTCGATGTCGTCGTAGACCACGATGAGGTGGTCGTGGTCAATGCCGTAATAGCTGACGATCTCGCGCAGCGCTTCGCCGGAGTTGTTCATGTACGTCTGCGGCTTGACCAGGAGCACCTTCTCCGTGCCGATGCGCCCCTCCCCCAGAAGAGAGCGGAACTTCAGGCGCCGTATGTCGATCCCGAGCTTGCCGGCCAGCACGTCCATGGTGAGAAAGCCCATGTTGTGCCGCGTCTGCTCGTATTCTCTGCCCGGATTGCCCAGGCCGCAGATGATGTACATGGGCGTCCCTACTTTTCGAACAGATCGCTGACGGGATTGTTCGTGAAGATGCGGATGATGGTCTCGGCGAACAGCGGCGCCACGGAGAGGACCTTGATCTTGTCGATCTTCTTTTCCTCGGGCAGGGGGATCGTGTTGAGCAGCACCATCTCCTCGATGGCGGAGTCCTTAATCCTGCCGATGGCGGGGCCGGACAGAACGGCGTGCGTCGCGCAGGCGTGAACGCTCTTCGCGCCCATTTCCTTGATGGCGCCTGCCGCGTTGCAGATCGTGCCGGCCGTGTCGACCATGTCGTCCACGAGGATGCAGTCCTTGCCGGCCACGTCGCCGATGATGTTCATGATGACGGATTCGTTCGCCTTGGGGCGGCGCTTGTCGATGATGGCGATCGGCGCATTGAAAGGCTTGGCGAAGCTTCTGGCGCGGGTGACCGAACCGTGGTCCGGGGAGACCACGACGACGTTATCCCAGTTGCCTTCAAACTTCTCCTGGAAGTACTTCACCAGGATGGGCATGCCCAGCAGATGGTCCACAGGGATGTTGAAATACCCCTGGATCTGCGCCGCGTGCAGGTCCATCGTAACGACCCGGTCCGCGCCGGCGACGGTGATGATGTCCGCGACGAGCTTGGCGGTGATGGGATCTCTGGGCTTGGCCTTGCGGTCCTGGCGGGCGTATCCGTAGTACGGGATGACCGCGTTGATCCGGCCGGCGGAGGCGCGCTTCATGGCGTCGATCATGATGCACAGTTCCATGAGGTTGTTGTTCACGGGATTGCAGGTGGACTGCACGATGTACACGTCCAAACCGCGGACGGATTCCTTCAGGTTGACGTAGACTTCGCCGTCTGCGAACGTGGTGACTTCCGCGGCGCCGGGCGTTCTGCCCATGATGCCCGCGATCTCCTCGGCGAGCGCCGGATTGCCGTTGCCCGCGAAGATCTTGTAATCTGCAAATACTCCGTTATTCATGACTGGTCCTTTCTTTGCGACTGGTGGGGATGGAAATCATACATAATCAGTATACACCCTCCGGCCCCGCTATAAAAGCAAGAAAAAACGGCAGGATGCGTTTTCCTGCCGTTTTCGTCTATTCCTGAGAAGCTTCTTCCTGGGGAAGGGTCTGCGCCACCTCCGCGTACTTCTCGAATATGGCATCGGAGATCTTCTTTCTCGTCTCGGCGCTTAAGGGATGAGCCACATCCTTATAGGAATCGCCCACCTTCTTATTGGGCATCGCCACAAAATAGCCCTTTTCTCCCTCCACGATCTTGATGTCGTGGACGACGAACTCGTCGTCGAACGTAACGGACGCCACGGCCTTCATCTTTCCGCCGTTGTCCATCGTGCGAATGCGCACATCCGTGATCTGCATACACACACCAACCTTTCGTTTGAATTGTTTTGAATACACACCCCGCTTTTCGGCGGGTCATTAACAGCATTATACCGCTACTTGCGGTCTTTTTCAAGAATCAGCTCGCCGACCTTGTAGATGTCGCCGGCGCCCATCGTGATGACGAGGTCGCCCGCCGAAGCGTTGCCCGTCACGAACTGCGCCATGGCGTCGAAGTCGGGCAGGAAATACACGTCCTTGCCCGGATGCTTCCGCTTGATCTCCTCCATGAGCTGCTTCGAACTCATCTTGTAGATGTTCTTCTCCCGGGCGGCGTAGATCTCCGCCAGGATGACGATATCCGCGTCGCCGAACGCGTCCGCGAACTGGTCGAACAGAGCCATCGTGCGCGTGTACGTGTGCGGCTGGAACAGGCACCAGGTCTTCTTGTGGTTCAGGTTCTTGGCCGCTGACAGCGTCGCGCGGATCTCGGCGGGATGGTGGGCGTAGTCGTCGATGATCGTGACCCCGCCGGACGTCTTGCCGATGATGTCAAAGCGCCGCTTCGTGCCGGTGAATTCCTCGAGCGTCCGTTCGATGACGGGCAGGTCCACGCCGAGCGCGAGGCAGGTCGCCGTGGCCGCGAGGCTGTTGGCAACGTTGTGTTCGCCCGGGACGGACAGCTGGATGTGGCACAGCCTTTCGCCGCGCTGATACAGGTCGTAGCCCGGCATGCCGCAGTCGTTGAACTTGATGTTCTTCGCGTAGTAATCGCTCGCTTCGTTGAAGCCGAACGTGATGACCCGGCAGGGCAGATCGGCCGTGACGGATTTCACGAAGGGATTGGAATCGAAGGCGACGATGAGCCCGTTTGCCGGGACCTTGCCCGCGAACTTGCCGAACGATTCGGCGATGTGACTGATGTCCTTGAAGTAATCGAGGTGATCGGAATCGATGTTCAGGATGATCTCCGCCCAGGGCCGCAGTTCCAGGAAGCTGTCCATGTATTCGCAGGCTTCCGTTACGAAATACTCGCTGTTTCCCACCTTGACGTTGCCGTGGAACTGGTTCAGGATGCCGCCCACCATGATGGTCGGGGAAAAGGACGCCGCCTCGAGGATGAGGCTGACCATGGAAGTCGTCGTGGTCTTGCCATGGGTGCCGGACACCGCCACCGAGATCTCGTAGTCCGCCATGATGGCGCCCAGCGCCTCTGCCCGGCTGATGCAGGGGATGCCGCGCCTCTTCGCCTCCGCGATCTCGGGATTCTCCATGGAGACCGCTGCCGAATAGACAAGCAGATCGGTGTCGCCCAGGTGAGAGGCGCTGTGGCCGATGAAGACCTGCGCGCCCTGCTGTTCCAGCAGCTGGGTAACGCTGCTTTCCTTCATGTCAGACCCTGAAACGGTATAGCCCCGGGACAGCAGGATCTCCGCGATGCCCGAAAGGCCAATGCCGCCGATGCCCACGCAGTGGACGTGCCTGTATTCTTTCAGATTCATACTATTCTCCGCTCGTTTTACACTCTGCTCTTGATCGTTTCGCGCACGAAGTCCCGCATGTCTTCGCGGCGGATGGCTCCTTCGTGGAGGAGCTTTCTGCCCTTCAGCTCCGCAAGGCCGTAGGGGACCTTGACCCCGCTGGCCTGCTCGAGCGCGGCGATCGCCTCGAATTCGTCGCCGGTCGGCTTCAGCCCGATGGCCGAACCCACCGCCGCCGCGAACTTGTAGGGGCTTGCCGTGGACGCGATGACGGCCGGCGTATCGTCGCCCGCAATCGCGGCGTAGTCCTTCCAGACCTTGTAGCCGACGGCCGTGTGCGTATCCATCAGGTAGTGATCCTTTTCGTACACCTCGCCGATGGCCGCCAGGATCTCGTCCTCGTTCGCGTAGCCCGCGGCGAACTGCGAAAGCCCCGCCTTGATGGCGTCCGTCGCCTCGTAGCGCTTTTCGCTCGCCAGCTGCTCCATCAGGCTGCGTACGACAGCCGGGTCGTTTCCGGACAGATGGTACAGAAGCCGCTCCAGATTGCTGGAGATGAGGATGTCCATGGACGGCGAGTTCGTGACGTAAAAGTCGCGCCGCGCGTCGTAGACGCCCGTATGGAAGAAGTCCGTGAGGACGTTGTTCTTGTTGGATCCGCAGATCAGCTTGTTCATGGGCACGCCCATCTGCTTGGCATACCAGGCGCTCAAGATGTTGCCGAAGTTGCCGGACGGCACGCAGACGTTGATCGGATCGCCGGCCTTGACCGCGCCCTGCTTAACCATCTGCGCGTAAGCCCAGACGTAGTACGCGACCTGCGGCAGCAGGCGCCCCGCGTTCATGGAATTGGCCGCGGAGAAGCGATAACCGAGCGCGCCGACCTCTTCGGCGAGCGCCGGATCGTTCAGCAGCGCCTTCTGCGTCGTCTGTGCGTCGTCGAAATTACCGAAGATGCTGGTGACGTAGGTATTGGAGCCTGTCGCCGTGCGCATCTGGATCTCCTGGACCGGGCTGACCGCGCCGTCCGGGAAGAACACGATGATGCAGGTGCCGGGCACGTCTTCAAAGCCCTTGAGCGCCGCAATGCCCGTATCGCCGGACGTGGAGACCAGGATGCAGACCGTCTTGTCCTCTTTTTCTTTGACGAGAGCCGCGCGCATCATGTAGGGCATGAGCGCGAGCGCCATGTCCTTAAAGGCCGCCGTGGGCCCGTGATACAGCTCCAGGAAGTGCGCGCCGCCGGCGCTGGCCAGAGGCACGACGTCCTCCGCCTCGAACTTGCCCGTATAGGCGCCGTCGATGCAGGCCTTCAGTTCCTCATCCGTGAATTCGTCCAGGTAAGGCCGCAGCACCTCCGCAGCCAGTTCCTTGTATTCCATGGCGGCATACGTTTCCCAGCTCTTTTCGAGCTTCGGAAACTCCGCGGGCACGTACAGCCCCTTGTCGGACGCAATGCCCTGTATGACGGCTCCGGAGAAATTTTTCTCGGGAGCGATGCCTCTCGTGCTTCTGAATATCATGCGTGCCTCCTCTTTCAGCTATTCCGCAAGCGTTGCCTCGGCTGCGTCGAGCCGCGCGAACACCTGCTCCTTTCCCATGATCTGCTGGACCGTCCAAAGATCCGGGCTGTTTCCTCTGCCGGTGAGCGCGATGCGGATGCAGTTGCTCACGTGGCCCACGTGACCCTTGTACTGATCGGGGTTCTTTTTATAATCCTTCGGCTTGACGGCATAGCCCAAGTCAGCCGTGATGGCTCTCACCTTGTCGAACCAGGCCGCGTTGTCGTCCGCTTCGCTGTAGCTTTCCTTGTATCTGCGGAAGATCTCCCGGATGTCCGATGCGCTGCACTCGGCGGGCATGTCCGCCTCGCGCTCGAACGTCTCGTCGAAGAAATAGCTGATGAAGCGGAAGATCTGCTGCGCGTAGACCAGGTCCTTCCTGGGTTTTTCGCCGCCGCGGTCGATGTCGAAGATGCGCTTCGTCTTGGCCGGGTCACGCGAAAGCAACTGCGCCTTGTCCGGCGCGTATTCCTCCGCCCAGCGGACCATGAAATCGTAAATCTCCCCGGCGCTCTTCTTTGCGAGCACGTCCTTGGAGATGTCGTTGAGCTTGCTGAGGTCGAACAGCGTGCCGGAACTGCTCATCTTCGCCGCTTCGAACGGGAAGTCCTCGGCGGGAGCCTCCGGATTTGCGATGCGCCACTCCTCGTAGTCGGAGTTCAGAATGGTCATCAGGTACTCGCGGACGGCCTCGGGGAAATAACCCAGCTCTTTATAATAGCCCAGGCCGAGCTCCGGATCCTTGCGCTTGGAAAGCTTACGCTTCGTGCCGGTCGCTTCATCGACCTTCATCAGGACCGTGTTGTGGCAGTAGACGGGAAGTTCCCAGCCCAGCTTTTCGAACAATTCCACGTGGATGGGCAGGCTGCCGATCCATTCCTCGCCCCTCACGACGTGCGTCGTGCGCATCAGGTGATCGTCCACGACGTGCGCGAAGTGATACGTGGGCAGGCCCGTCTTCTTCAGGATGACCACGTCCTGCTCGTTCTCGGGCATGGAGATATCGCCGCGGATGGCGTCGAACACGTGGAAGTATTTCGATGGATCGCCCGTGCTGCGCAGCCGGATGACGGGCACCTCGCCCGCTGCCAGATGCGCCTCGACTTCTTCCATCGAAAGATCCCTGTGCCGGGCGTAAGGGCCCCAGATGCCGGGGTTGATCTTGTTCGCCTCCTGATCGGCGCGGATCTGCGCGATTTCCTCTTCGCTCATGAAGCAGGGATAGGCCTTGCCCTCGGAGACGAGCTTCTTGACGAATGTCTTGTAGATGCTGCTGCGTTCGCTCTGCCAGTACGGGCCATAATCGCCCTTCTCGCCGTCCGCTGTAGCACCTTCGTCGAAGTGG
>JAIKZT010000010.1 GCA_024682015.1 Clostridia bacterium | reverse complement strand
GCACAGCTCTTCCATCTTCGCCGGCTCATCGATGAGGCCGAACGTCTTCGCCTCGCCCATATCCATCAGCACGCCGCTTTCGGTAACGAGCGCCTGCAGGTCGCCCGCCAGCGTGCGGAATGCGCATTCGTCCCCCGCGGCGATCTTGCCGTTCATAAAGAGCGTGTAGAACGTGGCGACCGTCGCGTGGCCGCACAGATCGACCTCGGCTGCCGGGGTGAAGTAGCGGATGTGATACTTTTTATCGCCAAGTTCCTTCAGAAAGGCGGTCTCGGAATAGCGCAGCTCGGCCGCGGTCTTGCGCATGGTCTCGTCGTCCGGAAAATCCGCGCCGGCGGGGATGTACACGACGCCCGCGGGGTTGCCGCCGAACACCTGGTCTGTAAATGCGTCTACGATATAAAGCTTCATAGGTGTCTCCTCCTTTAAAACCTTTCCTTCAGCGCGGCGATGATCCGCTCGCACGCGTGGCCGTCGCCATAGGGGTTGACGGCGTGGGCCATGGCGTCGTAGGCGGCTTTATCCGTCAGCAGCAGCTTCGCCGCCGCATGCACGCTCTGCTCTTCCACGCCCGCAAGCCTTGCCGTGCCGGCTTCGATCGCCTCGGGCCGCTCGGTCTCGCGCCGCACGACGAGCACGGGCTTGCCGAGCGCCGGCGCCTCCTCCTGCATGCCGCCCGAATCCGTCAGGATGAAGTACGAACGGGCCATCAGGTTCACGAACGGCTGGTAGGTCTGCGGCTCGATCAGATGCACGTTTTCGATGCCCTTCAGATACTCGTCCGCCTCGGCGCGCACCTTCGGGTTCAGGTGCACGGGATAGACGACCTCAACCTCGTCCGCAAACTCGCGCGCGATCCGGGCGATGGCCGAAAAGATGTTCGCCATGTATTCGCCCAGGTTCTCGCGGCGGTGGCACGTTACGGTAATGACCTTTTTATGCGCAAAATCCAGCCGCGCGAGCGCCGGATCCACGAATTCATAGGGTTTTCCGGCGACCTGCAGCAGCGCGTCGATCACGGTGTTCCCTGTAACATAGACCTTATCCGCGGCTATCCCCTCCGCCAGCAGGTTAGCGCGGTTGCGCTCCGTCGGCGCGAAGTGCAGGTCCGCGATGTGACCCGCCAATATGCGGTTCATCTCCTCGGGGAACGGCGAATACTTGTCGCCCGTGCGCAGCCCCGCCTCGACGTGCCCCACCGGGATCTGCTGGTAGAACGCGGCCAGCGCGCACGCGAACGTCGTGCTCGTGTCGCCGTGGACCAGCACGATGTCCGGCTGTTCCTTTTGCAGCACGCCTTCCATGCCCGCCAGCACGCTGCCCGTGATCATGGATAGCGTCTGGCCCGGCTTCATGATGTTCAGATCGTAATCCGGCGTCAGCTCGAACAGTTCGAGCACCTGGTCGAGCATCTCGCGGTGCTGCGCTGTCACGCAGAGGACCGAGTCGATGGCCGGGTCAGCCTGCAGCGCCCGCACGAGCGGCGCCATTTTGATGGCCTCGGGACGCGTCCCGAAGACGGAAAGAACTTTCATAGGCTAATCTTCCTCGTGATAGTCGAGATCTTCCTTCTTCTCCTCGGGCTCGTGCACGATGCCGATGCCCAGGAAGATGAAGATGAGCATGCCCGCCGTAGCCGTCAGCACCGCGCAGGCGAGCCGCACGTGGATGGTCCACATGACCCCAGCCACGCCCATGATGGCGCTGATGGAATAGAGCGCGAGCACCGTCCGCCGCTGCCCGAAGCCCATGGCCATGATGCGGTGGTGCAGATGGCCCTTGTCCGCCTGCATGATGGGCCGGTGGTTGGCCATGCGCCTCACGATGGCGAAGGCCGTATCGAAGATGGGCAGCGCCAGGATGAGGATGGGAATGATCGTCGCGAACAGCGTCGTGCCCTTCGTGGGCTTATCGCCTATTAACGATACGCTCGCCAGCAGGTACCCCAGCAGCATGGAACCCGCGTCGCCCATGAAGATCTTCGCAGGGTAGAAATTCCATAGAAGGAAGCCCAGCGTGGCCCCCGCCAGCGCCAGAATGATGGTGCAGGTCTCCTCGCGGTTCGTCACGTAAGCCGTGTACGCGACGGACAGGCAGGCGATGCAGGTGATGCCCGCCGCCAGGCCGTCCAGGCCGTCGATCAGGTTGATCGTATTCGTGATGCCCACGATCCAAAGAACCGTTACGAGGAAGGCGATCGCCTTCGGAAAGGCGATG
>JAIKZT010000161.1 GCA_024682015.1 Clostridia bacterium | reverse complement strand
TTCGCCTGCGTCGCCATGACGAACGCGGTGAACCTCACAGACGGCCTGGACGGCCTGGCTTCCAGCGTGACGGCGCTCACGGCCGCGTGCATGGGCTTTCTGGGTCTGGGATCCGCGGGCCTGTTCGGATTTGCGCTCTCCGGCGCATGTGTCGGGTTCTTCCTGTTCAACAGACATCCGGCGAAGCTGTTCATGGGCGACACCGGGTCGCTGGCGTTGGGCGGTGCGCTGGCCGCGATCGGCATCTGCAACGGCTACATGCTCGCGCTGCCCATCGCGGGCGGCATCTACGTGGCGGAAGCGCTGTCGGTCATCATCCAGGTCTACGTGTTCAAGACACAGAACGGGCGGCGGTTTTTCCGCATGTCGCCGCTGCATCATCACTTCGAACTGGGCGGATGGAAGGAAACGAAGGTCGTGGGCGTATTCTTCGGCGTGACTGCCGTCTTATGCGCGCTGGCGATCCTGATCTTTAAATAGGAGCATATCATGGCAAAAAGGAACGCATTGATCGTAGGCCTTGGAAAATCAGGCTTCGCGAGCGCCCAGCTTCTGGCGGGCGAAGCGAACGTTACGGCATGGGATTCGAAAACGGAAGATAAATTCGACGCCTTCGAACTGCAGGCGCTGCGCGAAAAGGGCGTGCGCTTCCTCTTTGGCGCATCGCCGGACCCGGCAGGGTTCGACCTGCTCGTGCTGTCGCCGGGCGTGCCGCCGACCATCGAACTCGTGACCCGCGCGAAGGAACTGGGCATCGAGATCTCCGGCGAACTCGAACAGGCTTTTGCGCACTGCAAGGGCACGTTCTACGCCATCACGGGCACGAACGGCAAGACGACGACAACGGCGCTGACGGGCGAGATCTTCAAGGCCGCCGGCCGCAAGACGGAGGTCGTGGGCAACATCGGGCTGCCTTCGGCGGCGAGGGCTGCGCAGGCTGATGAGGATACGTGCATGGTCACGGAGGTGTCGAGCTTTCAGCTGGAGACCATCAGGACCTTCAAGCCGAAGGTGTCCGCCATCCTGAACATCACGCCGGATCACCTGAACCGCCACGGTACGTTTGAGGAATACGCGCGGGTCAAGGGGCTCGTGTTCGCGAATCAGGACGAAAGCGATTTCTTCGTGTACAACGCGGACGACCCCGAGACGGTGAAGATCGTCCCGACGTGCAAGAGAGCCGTAAAGGTCGCCTTTTCCCGCAAGTTCCGGCCCAAGGCGCCGTGCGCCTTCGCGGAGGGCGGGAAGATGTACGTCGACGCGGCGGACGGCGAAGATCCCCGGTTCGTCATCGAGACGAAGGACATCTACATTCCCGGGGCTCACAACCTGGAGAACGCACTGGCGGCAGCCGCCATCTGCTATTTCGCCGGCATAGGCATTCCCGTCATCGCGCGGCTTCTGAAGGACTTCCGCGGCGTGGAGCATCGCATCGAATTCGTGCGGGAGGTCGCGGGCGTGCGCTACGTGAACGACTCCAAGGGCACGAATCCCGACGCCTCCATCAAGGCGATCGAGGCGACGGATACGCCCATCCTGCTCATCGCGGGCGGCTACGAGAAGAATTCCGACTTCACGGAGTTCATCGAAAGCTTCGGCGGCAAGGTGAAGTACCTGCTGCTGCTGGGCCAGACGGCGCAGCGTTTCGCTGACTGCGCGCTGAAGTGCGGCTTCCCGGAAGACCGCATCCGCATGTGCGAAAACATGAAAGACGTAATCGACCAGGCCCGTGTCCTGGCAGAAGCGGGGGATACTGTCCTCCTTTCTCCCGCTTCCGCCAGCTGGGGCATGTACAATAATTTTGAGGAGAGAGGCGAGGACTTCAAGGCGCTTGTCCGAGCCCTGAAAGGCTGATCCGTGGAGAAACTGAAGGAACGCGGAAAAAAGAAAAGGGAAGGGGATTTCCTGATGATGGCCCTCGTGATGGGCCTTACGCTCTTCGGCGTCGTCATGGTCTTCTCCGCCAGCTACTACACCTCCCTGAGCAAGTTCGGCAACGCGTATCACTACCTCGTGAACGACGTGGCCTGGGTCGCGCTGGGCTGGGTGGCTTTCGCCTTCTTCGCGAACGTGGACTACCACCTGCTGAAGATCATCGCCTGGCCCGCGCTCATCGTGGGGCTCATCCTGCTCGGGCTCATCTTTACGCCTCTGGGGGTCACCCTCAACAATGCGACGCGCTGGCTGAACTTCGGCGTTACGATCATGCCGGGCGAGATCATCAAATTTTCGCTCATCATCTGGGTCGCGACGTTTCTGGGCAATGACCCGCAGAAGATCCTGCGCCTGAAGGACGGCGTGATCCCCATCGTGATCGTGCTCGCCTCCGTGGCCCTGCTCATCGTGAAGCAGCCGAACCTGTCCACCGCAGGCATCATCGCCATTCTCGTACTGGGCATGATGTTCGTGGCGGGACTTCGCCTGTACTGGATCTTCCTGTTCGGCGGGCTCGGCGTGGCGGCTGTCGCAGTTCTGCTGTTCAGCCCCAAAGGCGCCTACATGCTGGAACGCGTCCACACGTTCTTCGATCCGTTCGCGGATGAGCTGGGATCCGGCTATCAGGTCGTGCAGTCGCTGCTCGCCCTGGGAAGCGGCGGCGTGACGGGCGTGGGCCTGGGCCGCAGCATCCAGAAGGCGCTGTATCTGCCCGAGCCCATGAACGACTTCATCACGTCCATCATCGGCGAAGAGCTGGGCTTCGTGGGCCTGCTCGTGCTGCTCATCGTCTACCTGCTGCTGATCTGGCGCTGCTGCCGCGTTGCGGTGCGGGCGCGGGACTATTACGGCATGCTGATCGCCTCGGGCATCACCATCCTGCTCGGCACGCAGGTGATCCTCAACGTGGCGGTCATCTCCGCTTCGTTCTTTCCCACGGGCGTGGCGCTTCCCTTCATCACGCTGGGCGGCAACGCCATGCTCATCTTCCTCGCGCTGCTGGGAATCTGTTTCAACATCTCCAAGCAGCCTGTCTAAAGGAGCCTTCCATGAACGTCGTCTTAAGCTGCGCCGGAACCGGCGGCCACATTTATCCTGCCATCGCCATCGCGGACAAGATCCGCAGCGAAGAGCCGGACGCGAAGATCCTGTTCATCGGGACGAAAACGGGCATGGAGAACCGCCTGGTGCCCGCTGCGGGCTACGAGATCCGGGGCATCGACGCCAGCGGGTTCAACCGCCGCAACCTCCTGAAGAATGTCAAGACCGCCAGGGACCTCGTGAAAGGCGGGCGGGAAGCGGAGGCCATCCTGCGGGAGTTTCAGCCCGACGCCGTGCTGGGAACCGGCGGCTACGTAACGGGCCCCGTGGTGCGCAAAGCTTCGAAAATGGGCATTCC
This sequence comes from Clostridia bacterium, assembly GCA_024682015.1. GTDB lineage: Bacteria > Bacillota > Clostridia > Peptostreptococcales > Anaerovoracaceae > RUG11894. Next base: position 5,582 of record JAIKZT010000161.1, on the reverse strand, counting down.
GTGCTTTCTGCATGAATCGAACGTCGTGCCGGGCATGGCGAATAAAATGCTGGAAAAATACGCGGACGGCATCTTCGTCTCGTTTGAGGAGTCACGGGAGCACTTCGCGCATAAGGAGCGCGTCGTGCTGACGGGCAACCCCATCCGCCGGGGATTTCTCGCCGGTGACCGCGCGAAAGCCCGCGCAGAAAAGGGGCTTTCGGACGAGGATTTCATGGTGCTCGTCACCGGGGGCAGCCTCGGCGCGCAGGTGCTGAATCTGGCGACCGTCGATCTGGTGCGGACGCTTGCGGCATCCGGCCGCAGCATCCGGGTATTCTTTGTGACGGGGCGCCGCTATTTCGAGGAAGTGAAGGCGCTGCTTTCGGAGATCGCCGGCGCGGATGAGTTCGTCCGGCTCATCGATTACGCGGACGACATGCCCGTGCTGATGGCGGCAGCCGACCTGATCGTGAGCCGCTCCGGGGCCATCGCCATGACGGAGATCCTCGCCAGCGGAAAACCATCCATCCTGATCCCGTCCCCGAACGTGACGAACAACCACCAGTATTACAATGCGAAGTCGGCTTCGGACGCGGGAGCGGCGGTTCTGATCGAGGAAAAGAACATGAAGGACGGCTACGGGATCTTTACGGACGCTGTGCTGGCCTTGTCCGGGGATCGCGACCGCCTTTCGCGCATGGCAAATTGCGCGGCGAAGGCGGGACGGAAGGATGCGGTGGACGCGATCTACGCGGAAATGAAGCGGGTCGTGGACGCGCGATGAAACAAAAAGAAAAAAAGTTTAATATTTTGAATAATTGGCTATGCAGATAAATATTATCTGTATAGCCTGTTTATTTATTGAATTTATAAAGATTAACAATTATTGTTAAGCAGAGTTTTCGGCAGGCGACAGCCTGGATCCGCATCTTTGCGCGTGATAATCGCCCCTTTTCCGTGTCTTATAATTGGAAACATATTTACGGAAATAGCGGAGGTATGTCATGAAAACGAAGGAAATTCACTACGTCGTCGTGGAGGAAACGTTGCTATGCGAGGATTCCGTGCATCTCGTCTACGGCATTCAGTGCCGCACGCAGGCGATCCACGACATCTCTTCCAACCGGGAGGTGGTGGAGGAGATGGCGGATCTGTTCAATCGGATCCAGCTTGACCCGTCCCGGGCTAGGAACGCCGTGGAGAGTCTGCTGCCGTAAGGCGCGAAACCGCTGGAAAGGCGGCAGGATCAAGGCCTGCCGCCTTTTTATGCCTTCAGTCTGCCCGCGGTTGACATTTAATGCAAATCCGCTAAAATATATAAGATGGACGATTATCAGGAGACGTATCCTTCCCGCGAGGAAGAGGAGCAACAGTATACGGGCGAAGAGCTGACCGGCTACGAAACGTATCCGGTGCAGCAGAAGTCTGGCGGCAAAAAATCGAGGAAAAGGCGTAAAAAGCACTACTTCCTCCGTTTTGTTGTTTTTTGCGCGCTCGTCTTCGGCGCCTATCAGTTTCTGAATTCGTCTCACTTCGCCGTGCGCCATTTCGAGGTGCAGGGCAACCATTACTACACGCCGGCGCAGGTCGTGCAGCTGTCGGGCCTGCAGAGCGGGGTCAACATGTTCTTCGAGACGAAGACGAAACCGGCGCGCGACGCGCTGCTGGCGGACCCCTACATCAAGACCGCGGACATCGAGCGCGATCCTCCGTCGACCATCAAGATCGATCTGGTCGAGCGGCGGGAGTACGCGGCCGTTCCCTACGGCGAGCAGTACGTGCTCATCGACAGGGAAGGGACGGTGCTGCGCATCGCGGGCAGCGAACCTGCGCTGCCCATTCTGGGCAACATGTCCATCGTGGAGATGACCCCTGGCAATCCGCTGCAGGTGGAGCAGACGTATCTGCTGACGGACACGCTGTCGCTGCTGGCGCTCGTGGAACAGAGCGACCTGTATTTCAAGCGGATCGACTTTTCCACGGTCATCATCAGGGCGTACATCTACGACGACCTGTACTGCGAGGGAACGCCGGCCAACATCCGCGACAACATGGAAAGCCTCCAGAAGCTCCTGCAGGAGCTCTACAAGGAGGACATCACGAGAGGGGTCATCCGGGTGGGAACGGACAGCTACCTGTCCTATAGTCCGATCTACTAAAAAAAGTCACAAGATATTGTATCGGGGTGGTGCATTCACCCTCAAAATGTGCTAAACTAACTTTGTATATATTTGCGTTATTAATCAGGAGGCGGAAAGATGTCCCCAATGCTGCAATTTGAAGAGCCGGCACCGACCACGGCGAATATCAAGGTCATCGGCGTAGGCGGCGCCGGATGCAATGCGGTCAACCGCATGATCGAATCCAACCTGAAGGGCGTTACGTTCATCGCGGTCAACACCGATAATCAGGTTTTAAAGACAAACAAGGCTGAGACGAAAGTCCAGATCGGCGAAAAGCTCACGAAGGGCCTCGGCGCGGGCGGCAATCCAGAGATCGGCCAGAAGAGCGCGGAGGAGAGCATGGAAGCTCTTGAGAAGATCATCGCGGGATCGGACATGGTCTTCATCACCGCGGGCATGGGCGGCGGCACCGGAACGGGCGCTGCACCCGTCATCGCCAAGATCGCCAAGACCGCAGGCGCCCTTACCGTGGGCGTGGTCACGAAGCCTTTCACCTTTGAGGGCAGAAAGAGAAAAGAGCACGCGGAGCTGGGCATCAAGTTCCTGAAGAACTATGTGGACTCCCTGGTGGTCGTCCCCAACGACAGGCTGCTGCAGGCGTCCGACCCCCACATGAGCATGCTGGATGCCTTCCGCATGGCGGACGACGTCCTGAAGAGCGGCGTCGACGGCATCTCCACCCTCATCACCGATACGGCGCTCATCAACCTCGACTTCGCGGACGTCAAGACCGTCATGAGCGACCGCGGCATCGCCCATATGGGCATCGGCAAAGCCAGCGGCGAGAACCGGGTCGAGGACGCCATCCACGCAGCCGTGGACAGCCCGCTGCTCGAGACGAGCATCAAGGGTGCCAAGGCCGTCCTGCTCAACATCATGGGCGGCTACGACCTGGCATTGCTCGAGGTCGCTGGAGCTGCGGACGTCGTATCCAGAGAAGTCTCCGAGGACGCCATGATCATCTTCGGCGCCTCCATCAAGGAGGACATGCACGACGAGGTCCGCGTCACCGTCATCGCGACGGGCTTCGAGGAAGAGGGCAGGGGGCTGGAGGAGGCCGCTGCGGAAAGCAAACCGGTCGAAACGGCCGCGGCGCCCGAGCCGGTAAAACCCGCCGAAGAGGCCTATAACCCGGCCAACGACTTCCCCATTCCGGATTTCCTCAACAATCCCGGAAAGAAGTTCAATTTCTAAACGTTAGGAAAAAGCTTGGGGACGGCTTTCAAAAGGCTGGCGCGCGCCTGCCTGCGGGAAGGCCGTCCCTTTGGTACATAAAGCAGACACATGCAGGAGAAGAGAGCTACGAACCGCATAGAGATCGTTTCGCCGGACAACAAGGCCGTCAAACTGGCGGCGTCGCTGGCGGAAAAGAAACACCGGGACGCTCTGGGCATGTATCTGGTCGAGGGACCGAACCTGGTCCGGGAGGCCCTGCAGCAGGGAATACCGATCCGGTTCATCTTTACGGGGGCCGAAGCGCTGAGCCGGCGGGCGGAGATCGAGGAGATCCTGCAGCTGGCGGAAAACAGCGGTTCGGCCGTATGCGTTTTATCGGAAAGGGTTTTCGGGAAGGTCTCGGATACGCAGACCGCCCAGGGGATCGCGGCTGTCTGCCTCAAGAAAGCCTGGCGGGAGGAGGACCTGTTCTTTCCCGGCAGCTGCGTCTTGGTGTGTGACCGCATCCAGGACCCGGGCAACCTGGGCACGCTGCTTCGGACCGCGGAGAGCTGCGGCTTTTCCGGGGCGCTGCTCCTGAAGGGCTGCGCGGATCCCTACGGGCCAAAGGCCGTCAGATCCTCCGCCGGATGCGTGTTCCGATTTCCGGTGCTGCTTTGCGAAAGCGCAGGGGAAGCCCTGGATATGCTCGCAAGGCAGCGTAAACGGGTCTGGACGGCTCACATGGAAGGCGCGCCTTGCTGGGAAGCGCCCCTGGGGAAGGACATCGCGCTCGTCGTCGGCAACGAAGGCAACGGGGCGGACGACGCGTTCCTGAAAGGGGCGGACCGCGTGTCCATCCCTATGGAGGGTCAGGCCGAATCCCTGAACGCCGCGGTGGCCTGCGGCATCCTGATGTACGAGTCCCTGCGCCAGCGCGCGGCGGGCGGCAATAAGTAAATTCAAGCTATTGGAGGCTTATACATGAAAGAAAAACTGATGAATCTGATGCAGGAAGCGGAAAAGCGCATGGCGTGCATTTCCTCCCTGCAGGAGGCGGAGAACCTGCGCGTCCAGCTGCTGGGCAAGAAGGGTGAACTCACCGAGATGCTCAAGGGCATGAAGGCTCTCGCGCCCGAAGAGAGAAAGTCCTTCGGCGCCGCGGCGAACGAGGCGCGCGCGAAGATCGAAAATACGCTGAACGAGCGCATGGAGTATTTTCGCAACATGCAGAAGGAAATGGCGCTGGCGGCGGAGCGGGTGGACGTTACGGAGCCTGCCGTTCCCTGCGAACTGGGAAGCCGCCATCTGCTGTCCATCACGATCGACGAGATCACGAGCTGCTTCCGCAGCATGGGCTTCTCCGTCGTGGAAGGCCCGGAAGTGGAGACCGTGTTCAACAACTTCGACGCGCTGAACGCGGGACCGAACCATCCCGCGCGCGACATGACGGATACGTTCTACATCACGGACGACGTGCTGCTGCGCACGCAGACGTCCCCGGTGCAGGTGCGCACGCTGCTGTCGCAGAAACCACCGATCAAGGTCATCGCGCCGGGCAGATGCTTCCGCTGCGATACGCCGGACGCCACGCATTCTCCCATGTTCCATCAGGTCGAAGGCCTCGTCGTGGACGAGGGCATCACGATGGCGGATCTGAAGGGCGTGCTCGACCAGTTCGCCAAGCAGATGTTCGGGTCAAGCACGAGGACGAAGTTCCGCCCGCACCACTTCCCGTTCACCGAACCCTCCGCGGAGATGGACGTGTCCTGCTTCAAGTGCGGCGGCAAGGGCTGCAAGGTGTGCAAGGGCTCCGGCTGGATCGAGATCCTCGGCTGCGGCATGGTGCATCCGAACGTCCTGAAGGTCGGCGGCATCGACACCGAAAAGTACACGGGCTTTGCCTTCGGCATGGGCGTGGAACGCACAGCGATGCTCAAGTACGAAGTGGACGACATCCGTCTGCTGTACGAGAACGACATCCGCTTCGTCAAGCAGTTCAGATAAGGAGGCAGGCACATGTTAGCACCGATCAAATGGTTAGAAGAATATACGGACATCAACGTCGGCGTGCAGGAGTTCTGTGACCGCCTCATCCTGAGCGGTTCCAACCTGGAGACCGTCGACTATTACAACAAGGACATCGAAAACGTCGTCATCGGCAAGGTGCTGAGCGTGGAGCCGCACCCCAACGCGGACAAGCTCACCGTCTGCCAGATCGACGTAGGCAAGGCTGACCCGATCCAGATCTGCACGGGCGCG
>JAIKZT010000169.1 GCA_024682015.1 Clostridia bacterium | reverse complement strand
CTGCTTGCACTCGCTGCAGGCCAGCGTAATCTTCACACGCTTGTCAGATGCCAACGTCGACACCTCCTATACCTAATAGTAATGCCTGTAAACAGATGGTACTACTTTACCACATGTTCCCCGGCTTGTCAACCTTCGCGCATATAATTTCACGGAGAGCTGACCTTGACAGGGGGTGAGAAAACCTTCCCACCCCCCATCGCCTTTCAGCGATTATTCGAGGATTTTGGTAACGACGCCGGAGCCGACGGTACGGCCGCCCTCGCGGATAGCGAAACGCAGGCCCTCTTCGCACGCGATCGGCGTGATCAGCGTGATCTCCATGTCGATGTTGTCGCCAGGCATTACCATCTCAACGCCGTCCGGCAACTTGATGTTCCCCGTCACGTCCGTCGTGCGGAAGTAGAACTGCGGACGATACCCGTTGAAAAACGGTGTGTGCCGGCCGCCCTCTTCCTTCGTCAGCACGTATACCTGACCCATGAAGTGCGTGTGCGGATGAATGCTCCCCGGCTTCGCAAGCACCTGCCCGCGCTCCACCTCGTTCCTCTGGATGCCGCGCAGCAGCACGCCGATGTTGTCGCCCGCTTCCGCCTGGTCAAGCAGCTTCCGGAACATCTCCACGCCCGTTACGACCGTCGTCCGCTTCTCGTCCGTCAGTCCCACGATCTCCACGCTGTCCGATACCTTCACCACGCCGCGCTCCACACGACCCGTCGCCACGGTGCCGCGCCCTGTGATCGAGAACACGTCCTCTACCGGCATCAGGAACGGCTTGTCCGTCGCGCGCTCCGGTGACGGAATGTAGCTGTCTACCGCTTCCATCAGCTCGAAAATGCACTTGCACTCCGGGCAGTTGTCCACATCTTCTCCTCCGTTCATGACATACTCCAGCGCCTGCAGCGCAGAGCCCTTCACGATCGGAATGTCGTCCCCCGGGAAGTCGTAGCTGCTCAGCAGCTCGCGCACTTCCATCTCTACCAGCTCCAGCAACTCCTCGTCGTCCACCATGTCCGTCTTGTTCAGGAACACGATGATGTATCCCACGCCAACCTGATGCGCAAGCAGAATGTGCTCACGGGTCTGCGGCATCGGGCCGTCCGCCGCCGACACGACCAGAATCGCTCCGTCCATCTGCGCCGCGCCCGTGATCATGTTCTTCACGTAGTCCGCGTGGCCGGGGCAGTCCACGTGCGCGTAGTGCCGCTTGTCCGTCTCGTACTCCACGTGCGCCGTGTTGATCGTGATGCCGCGCGCCTTCTCTTCCGGCGCCTTGTCGATCTCGTCATAACGCATCGCCTGCGCCCCGCCGTGCTTCGCCAGCACCATCGTGATCGCAGCCGTCAGCGTCGTCTTCCCGTGGTCCACGTGCCCGATCGTTCCCACGTTTACATGGGGCTTCGTGCGCTCAAATTTCGCCTTCGCCATGTGTCGTTTCCTCCCTGTTCATGATCAGTCTTTGATGCCCAGCACCTTGTTGGCAATGCTCTTGGGCACTTCTTCATAATGTTCAAACTGCATCGTGTAGTTGCCGCGGCCCTGAGTACGGGAACGCAGGTCGGTGGCATAGCCGAACATCTCGCTCAGCGGCACGATGCCGTGTACGGAATGGAGCCCCGCGTGGGCCTCCATGCCCTCGACGCGCCCGCGGCGGCTGTTCAGGTCTCCGATGACGTCGCCCAGATATTCGTCCGGCACGACAACCTCGACTTTCATCATCGGCTCGAGCAGCGCGCAGTCCGCCTTTTTCAGGGCTTCCTTCAGCGCCATGGAGCCGGCGATCTTGAACGCCATCTCCGAGGAGTCTACCTCGTGGTAGGAGCCGTCGTAGAGGGAAACCGCGAAGTCCACCAGTTCGTAGCCGCCCAAGATGCCGTTTTTGGCCGCTTCCTGGATGCCGGCGTCGATCGGGGCGATGAATTCCTTGGGAATGACGCCGCCCACGATGTTGTTGTTGAACTGGTAACCTTCGCCGGGCTGCCGGGGAGAAATCTCGATCCAGCAGTGGCCGTACTGGCCATGGCCGCCGGTCTGCCGCTTGAACAGACCCTCGGCCTTCGCGCTCCTGCGGATGCACTCCTTGTAGGCGACCTGCGGCTTACCCACGGTGGCTTCCACCTTGAACTCGCGCAGCAGACGGTCCACAATGATCTCCA
>JAIKZT010000163.1 GCA_024682015.1 Clostridia bacterium | reverse complement strand
CACGGACTCGTTTCTCTCCATGCCGGCATCCCAGTCCGGGGCGAGTCTGTCAAAAAATTCGATTACGTCGTTTGTCTGGATCATGAGAACAGGCCAATCATTTGAATAAAGCGTATACTTTATTGTATCCCGGCATGGCCTTTTGAGCAAGTGCCGCGGGAACTTTCTGTCTGCGTATCGCTTTTGGACGGAAAATGGATTATGATGAATGTAAAGCCCGCAGATGGGATTTGCATAATTGAGGTATATGCTATGAAAGAGAAAAGAACTTCGATCGTTTTTACCGGGGACATCGGTTTTGACCGGTACATGGCCCGCCGCTGGGAGGATGAGGATCTCCTCGCGAAACCAGTCGTCGATTTCTTCCACAGTGCGGATCACGTGGTCGCCAACGTGGAAGGCGCGCTCATCGACACGGAGGATAACGGCAGCCACGGCGCGTTCTTCCATGCGATGAGCCCCGCAGCCGTTAAGGTGCTGAAAGACATGCGCGCGGACATCTGGAGCATCGGCAACAACCACACCTTGGACGCGGGTCCGGAGGGCGTTGCCAGCACCCGGAGTATCGCGAAGGAGAACGGATGCCGCGCCTTTGGCGCAGGTTCAAACATAACGGAGGCTTCCGAGCCGGTCTACATCGACGAAGCCGGCGGGATCGGCTTGTTCGGTCTGACCTACATGGCCGAGTGCATCCCCGCTACCGAAACGGATCCCGGCATTTTCCGCTGGGACGACGTCGTACGCATCAAGCAGCGCATCGACGAGATCAAGAGCCGCTGCCGCTGGTGCGTCGTAGTCTCCCACGGGGGCGAAGAGTTCACCCCCATGCCGATGCCCTATACGCGGGACCGCTACCTGCGGATCCTGGAGCTTGGCGCGGACGCGGTCGTGGCTCATCATCCCCACGTGCCTGAAAATTACGAGCTTTTCGATAACGGCAAGGCCATCTTTTATTCCCTTGGAAACTTCATCTTCGATACGGATTACCAGCGGGTTCACCGGTATACCGATACCGGCGTCCTGCTGAAGCTGATCTTTACGGCGGAAAAGATGGAATTCGAAGCCATGGGCACTCATATCGTCCGGGGGGAAGAACGGATCGGCGCTGCGCCGCTTCCAGACATCTTCACGAACATCCCCGCCGGAGAGTACGCGCTTCTGTCTCCGCTGGCTGCAAAGGCTTTTCTCGCGGAGGAGAAGCGCAAGATGGTCTTTCTGGAGCCGGAGCGGTTTATGGAGGCTTCTCAGGAGGTCTGGGACGGCTACTTTTTCAGTACGAATTCCGACGGGTTCTTTGAGGGGGCTCACATGGATTTCCGCGTGATCGTTCCCCTTGCGTCGACTGCCGGGGAAGGCGCGTGGCAGTTCAGCAAACTGGAGAAGGTGAAGGATCACATTCTCCGGCTTCTGTGAGCCGGCCAGGCAAACGCATCGCCTTTTGACAACTTCGGAGGGTCATTATATAATTTTCCTGATAAGAATAATGCTGCTTTCCAGAAAGGTATAGAGAAATGAAATTAGGTATCGTAGGCCTGCCCAACGTGGGAAAATCGACCCTGTTCAACGCCATCACGAAGGCGGGCGCGGAGGCGGCCAACTATCCGTTCTGCACCATAGAACCCAACGTCGGCGTGGTTACCGTGCCGGACGAGCGCATCGACCGGCTGCACGCCATCTACAATTCCCGCAAAACCATCTACGCCACGATCGAATTCTGCGACATCGCCGGGCTCGTGAAAGGCGCCAGCAAAGGCGAGGGTCTGGGGAACAAGTTCCTCGGGCACATCCGCGAAGTCGAGGCCATCGTGCACGTCGTGCGCTGCTTTGAGGACGATAACGTCGTTCACGTCGAAGGATCCGTTGACCCTGCCAGGGACATCGAGACGATCGACATGGAGCTGATCCTCTCCGACATGGAGATCCTGGAGCGCCGCATGGCGAAGACGAAGTCGGGCATGAAGGGCGGCGACAAGACGCTGATGCCCGAACTGAAGATCATGGAACGCATCTATGAGTGGCTCGGCGAAGGCAAGAATGCGCGCGGCATGTCGTTCGACGAGGAGGAGGAACCGTTCGTCAGGAGCCTGGGGTTGCTGTCGTATAAGCCCGTCATCTACGTGGCGAACGTATCTGAAGACGAGGTGACGGACGCGGACGGCAACCCGTTCGTGCAGACCGTCAAAGAGATCGCGGATGCGGAAGGGTCACAGGTAGTGGCGATCTGCGCCGAGATCGAGGCGGAGATGGCCGAACTCGACGACGAGGAGCGCGCCGAATTCCTGGCGG
>JAIKZT010000153.1 GCA_024682015.1 Clostridia bacterium | reverse complement strand
CGCGGGATCTGATAGTCGGCTTCCTGCTTCGCGCCGTACAGGGCGATGACCACCCTGTTCGGACCGCCGCCGTTATAGCTGTTCACAAGACCGCCGTTGACGTTTTTATCAAGCACAAGGTTGACGCTGCCGACGGTGGTGTTGAAATACCACAGGCCGTCGCCGTAGGACGAAAGCGTGAACACACAGCCGCTGCTCGTGAGCGTGCCGTTGTAGGACGCCGTGTTGGTCGGGCGCTGGGAAAGCGTGAACTGCCCGCCTTCGCAGCCGAGCTTCCAGCCGTCGCCGGATTTTGTAAAGATCCATTCATAATCGCCGAACGCGCCTTCGATCGTCGAACCCAGGGAGAACCCGGCGGGTACGCTGTCCAGCCGGAAGCCGGTGCGGTCGTTCGCGTTGATGGACTCGCGTGATAGCAGGTTCGTCGCGTTGGCGTCGTCCCTCGTGCGCGCGACGACCATCACGTATCTTTCACCGTCCACGATCTGGGCGGGATCGGTGATACGCGGATAGCTCGCCGAAACGTCGGTATGATCGATATAGGGCTTGATGACTGTCCCCGAAACGTTTTTTGTGCCGAAAACGGCGAAGACGACCTGGTTGCCGCCGTTGGGCCAGCCGTTGATGAGGTCTTTGCCGGTATCATGGTCCCACATGACGGTCGTGCCGCCGACGTTCGCGGTCAGCTTGAACGCGCTGGTCGTATTGGCGGCGTTGAAGGTGAACGCCGTGCCGCCGGACGCGACGTAAGAGACGTTGTGCGCATTGCTCGACGACTTGGTCCACAGCACCTGGCCGGACTCGTTGGACATGATCCACTTGCCGGAGGACTCTGTCAGCGTGAATTCATACGCCTCGTAAGCGCCCGTCAGTGACGCGTCCGGAAGATTGAGCATGTTGGGCCCCACGTTCGGATTGAAGCCGGTGATAGAACTGCTCGTTTTAAGCTCGTGGCCCAGAATCTTCTTCTGAGAGCCGGCGGTGAAGTTGCCGTTAGAGTCCTGAAGGCCTATATAGACGAAGATATATTTACCGCCGCTGACGAGCTGAGATGCGTCTGTGATGCGCGGATACGTGACGCTGCCCTCGTCGCTGCCGGTGCTGGTGCTCGTCTGCGCAGGTACGACGGGGTCGATCTCGTACTCCGTGTCATCGAGCGCGGAGGAGAGGGTAAGCGTCTGCGGGCTGGGGACGACGTTGCCGTCGGGGGTATAGTGGATGTTGGCGTTGGTGTTCTCGCCCTTGTAGTAGTTCCAGATGCCGCCCTTTTTGAGCTGCGTCGCGCCGGACTTGTTGTAGCGGGTGATGGTGACTTCGGTGTCGGTGATATCGAAGCGGGTCATCGTCAGATCGGCGATGTCATAGGTCGGGTCCGAAATGGAGCCGCTCGAGGTGTTCTGGTGCTTGTAGTAACCGGTGTAGCCGGCGTTCATATACGTGAAGTTGAGGGTATACTCCTGATAAGCGGTCCGCGAACCGTTGTCGGCGATGTTGATAGAGTCGCCGGGGGCGAGGTAAATGTTAGCGCCGCCGAGATAATCGTCCCAGCCGTTGGAGTGGTTGTGACCGAAAAGGAAGATTATATTCAGCCCCTGCGCGCCGGCGTCCTGAAGGACGTCGAAAATGTCTTTTGCGTACTGGTTGTCGCCGTCGTTGACGGTGCGCATGGAGAAGTGCAGCGGCACGTGAGAAATGACGAAGATCGGCGCGGTGTAGTCCACGGCGATCTTGTGGTTGAAGTAGCGGCGCATGGTCTCGGCAAGCTCGAGCGTGGCAGTCTCGTTAATGCCGGTGCTCGCCCACTGATAGTCGCGCTCGTTGATGACGAACACGCCGTAAGCGCCGCTTGCGGGATCGTTGTCGCCGCTCGCGGAGGTGCCGCCCGCCGTGCTCGTAGGGTCGTGGTTGCCCTGGACGTTGACGAAATGCGTGCCGCCGTCCGTGATGGAGGAAACGCCCTGTTTGATCGCGGCTATGGCGGAGGAGGTGATGGCGATCTGGGAATCGGTGTTCCTGGAGTTCAGATCGTAATCGTAGTCGCCCGCGCAGAGGATGCCGTCGGCGGTCACGCCGTCAGCTCCCAATTCGGCGGTGATCGCCTGCAGCAGCGCTTTGCCGCCGTCGTCGCCGCCGGCGGTCGTGCCCAGCGCCGAGGAATAAGCCGCCGGGACGCCCGATGTGTTCATATACTGGAAATCGGAGAACGCCACGACGGTGGTCGTCTCGCCGGAAACGGGCGTCTGGGCCTGCGCCTCGAAGGTCAGACCGACCGTACCGACCGATACGACGGAAAACACCATCAGCAGGCTCAGAAGCATGCTGACGGCTCTTTTCAGATTCTTTTCACAGGAAGTTTTCATAGAATACCTCGCCTTTGAAAAAAGTTTTACATCTATTTATACAATATATAGGCAAATAAATCAATATTAAAAAATTTAAAAAACACTTAAGCGGGGTATAAACATACCAAAAGCAAGCATATTAAATTTGTTTAAAAGCACCATCGCCG
>JAIKZT010000147.1 GCA_024682015.1 Clostridia bacterium | reverse complement strand
TCCCAGCGAAACGGTCAGGACGGGTCCATCCGCGGCCGAAGCCGCGCAAGGGTTCAAAACAAAGGCAAGAAGCAGCAATACGGTTAAGACTCTGGATGCTTTCAAGGCTGTTCCTCCCTAATCCAATGCGAATTCCGCGCCAGCGCACATGGGCGCCAGACCGCTCTGATCGTTTACGATAAACAGTTTCAGCTCGTCCGCCCCCGCGGGCGCCACGTCGAGAGAGATCTTCGCGATGCCGTTGTGGTCGAACGAAACGGCATCGTCCGGCAGCTGCGTCAGCCACATCCGGCCGTCCTTATAAGCGGCCAGGATGTAGAATACTTCCGCTGTCTTCTCCCCGCCGCAGAATTCCGCGTCGTAGAGCGTGGCTTCCAACGTTACGGTCTCCTCCGCGCCTTTTTCAACGGATGCGAACGGATCCTGCAGGCCGCAGCCGATGCCGATGCGCCCGCTGTGGACCGTCACGTCTTCGATCGTCTCCCCCGCGTTATCCTTCAGCGCGACGCTTGAAATGGCAAGCGCCGATGCCTCGGTTACCGCGAATTTCAGCTGCAGAACGGTCTCGTTGTCGAGAGCGGGGCTGTCCTCCGCCCAGCTGACGGCAAGCGCGCCGTCCGCTTCTCCTGCCGTTTCAGGGTTGACCGCCACGCAGGCCATGCCGGGCGTCGCTTCGAGCAGCTCGCAGGCGGCCTTGTCATAGGCGAGCAGGAAGCTGCCGCCGCAGACGATGCCGGCGCCGTCCACCGCGACGTTCAGCGTGGCGGTGTTCGTTTCCTCATCCAGCCTGCCGCCCACCACGTAGAGAGTGGGCTGCTCGTTGTAGGTCGTTACGATGGTGATCGAGCCGTTTTCTGCCTCTCCGCAGTCGACTTTTACGCCGTTTTCGTTGTAAAACTTCACGTTTTCAAACGTTACGGCCGTTTCGCCTGCCGCGGCGTCATCCTTTGCGTGGAAGATGACCGTGCACAGCCTTCCGGGTTCGGCGATGGGTTCCGCCGCTGCCCAGGAGACTTTGATCCTCCCGGCAGCCGCATCGACGCCGCTGATCAGGCTGACGGCCACGTTGCCCAGCTTGACGACGGGTTTCACGGAGACGGCTTCGATCTTCGACGGGTCACAGACCAGTTCGAATTCGCCGCCGGCCACTTTGGCCTTGCCGCCGAGCGTTACGTCGAGCTTGACCTCCTGGCCCGGCACGCAGGTGTCGGATCCGATGCCGATGCCGGCGGACAGGATCTCGACCGTTCCGGCGGATGTTCCGCAGTTTACAGAAGAACTGTTTACGTCGTACAGTTTAGCTTCTGCCAGGGTCACCCCGGTTTCGCCCAGCGGCGCGTCCGTGCGGATGCGGAACGTGAACGTAACGAGGGTCCCGGCCGATGCCAACCCTTCCGTGGAGGCGAACGTTACGCGCACAGCCCCCTTGGAAGGATCCTCTTTCCAGTAATAATTCTTATTGACCAGGCTGTAGATGCCGTCTAAGGCCGTTCCCACGGTCCAGTCCGTCAGCTGCAGCGCGGCAGGCTCGTAGAGCAATGTAAAGTTGCCCCCTGCCACATCTGCCGCTGAGCTTAAGTCCACGGGGATCTGGATGTAATCCCCCCGCAGCCCTTCAGCGCTCCCGGCCGTTATGTCGTGCGTCTCTTCCGCGAACAGTACCGCAGGCACCGCCATCAGCGCGATCGCGAGGCAGAGCAGCAGCACGCCCGCTTTCTTTATCGCTTTCATAGACGGCCTCCTTTACGGCTTCGCGGGAAATTCGGAGATGAGGCCCGCGTCGTAGCGCAGGATCAGGATCGCGTCGCCCGCGTCGATGTCGCCGTCGCCGTTGACGTCCGCCACGCTCTTCTGCGCTTCAGACAGAGCCATGAGGCCCACGCTGTAGCGCAGGATGATGAGGGCGTCGGCCGCGTCGATGCTGCCATCCTCGCTCAGGTCGCCGAGTTCGGCGTTCGCCGTGACCCGGATGTCGATGTACGCCGAGAACCCGCCGTCCTTGGACGTCGCCTTGATGGTCGCCGTGCCCAGGTTCAGCGCGGACACGAGGCCCGTGCGGGACACGGTCGCCACGTTCTTGTTCATGGATTCCCACGTAAGCTCCTTGATCGTCGCGTCCGCCGGAGCAAATGTCGGGACCAGCTGCAGCGTGCTGTAGATCTTCATGTCGACCAGTTCCTCTTCGAAACTGAGGCCGGTTACGCGGATGCGGGCCGGCTGGACGGTGATGAAGCACGTCGCCTGGATCGAAGCATTTTCAGCCGCCCGGCACGTGATGGTCGCGTAGCCCTTGGACACGGACTTTACGAGACCGTTTTCGTCGACCGTGGCGACCGCTTCGTTGTCGCTGAACCAGATAACGGCTGGATTCGTCGCATATTCAGGGAATACGGTTGCTTCGAGCTGCAGGTCGCCCTCGGTGAGGTACATCGTGCAGACCTTGTAGTTCAGCGAGATGCTGCGCACCGCGTAGTTCGCTTCGGACGGCACGTTGAAGTAGAAGTTCGCCGTATAACCGCCGTCCGCCGACGTCGCGATGGCATAGGCAGCGCCGCCGCCGACCGCGTAAACTCTGCCGTACTGGTTGACCGCCAGCACGTCCGGATCGCTGACCGTCCAGGTGATCTCCTGCTCCGTCGCGCCGGAAGGCACGACTTTTCCGGACAGGGCCAGGCTGGTATCGAGCGCGAGGAAGTACGGATCCAGTTCGTCATAGCCGTGATGGGACGGATTCGCACCGGCTTCCGCCGCGTTGATCTCGACGCCGGTGACGGGCACGACTTCCGCAACGCTCATGGGCACGGACTTCGTGAAGCCGCCGTCCTTCGTGGTCGCGGTGATGATGACGTCGCCCACTTCCACGCCGGTGACCACGCCGTTCTCGTCGATCGTGGCGATAGCCGGGTCACTCGACGTCCAGGTGACTTCCTGATTCGTGGCGTTGTACGGCTCGATGTTCGCATACAGCTGGACGTCCTTCGTCTTGAAGATCGTGATGTCGCTGTTCGTGATGTCCTTGATGCCGGTCACGGGCATGTCCGCCGCAACGACGTTGTACTTGAACCAGGCGACGGGGTTTTTGAAGAGCTTGTTGTAGTTGCTTCCCCAGGTGCTGATGCGCAGATAGAAATCATTATTGCTCTGGATGGTATAACTGTATGTACCTGCGCTGTTGTACCAGTACATAACGCCCGATACGTCGGTATCGAATTCACCCTTCTTGTACAGATGGACCTCGACGTTCGCATCGACGCTGGGGATGTTGCCCAGGCTCCATGTGAGAATGTCTCCGGATGTGCATTCGCCGATGTGGATCCAATCATAGTCGTTGTTCGCCGGCAGCGAAAAGTTCATCAGCGTACGGCGTTCCAGCTCCGTGGCGGTATTCCAGCTGTTGTTGCGTTCGTTGCCGTCCGGCTGGATGAGATCGAACGAAACGGTCGCGTCCTCATCAAAAATATTAGAACCGTTGTACGAAGTTATGCGGAAGTAATAGTCTCCTGCTTCATCCAGCATCCAGCGGAGATATCGCTTTCCGTCTCCGATCGTCCAGTAATTCATGGAACTTGCACTGTCTCCGCTCTCTTCGAATTTTTTCCCGGAATACAGATACACGTAGATCTGCTTCCCTGTCGGAAGCGTCGTGTTGATCTGCACGGTCTGGTTATCCTCCGTCGCAACGAAGTGGAACCAGTCAGAGTCGTTATACGCCGGCAACGTAAAGACGGTCGCTATGCCTTCGTTGAGCGTCGTCGGCGTTTTCCAGCTGTTATTGCGCTCATGCGCATCCGGATGCACGAGCGTATAGGTGACGGTCGCGTCCTCATCGAAGATGGAATTGCTGTTGTACGGATTTATACGCAGATAGTATTCGCCCGCGTCGCCCAGCATATAGCGGAGCGTGCTCGGACCGCTTCCTGGAGTCCAATACGTCCAATGGCCGGCATTGTCACCGGTAGACTCGAAGTCCGCTCCGGCATACAGATAGGTATAGACGCTTCCGCCCGCGGGTATCGTCAGATCGATCTGCAGCGTCTCGTTCGGTTCCGATACGATGATCTTGAACCAATCCGTATCATTGTTCGCAGGCAGGTTGAAGACCTGGGCAACTCCCTCGTTGAGAGTCGCAGCGGTCTTATATCCGTTGTTGCGCTCGTTTTCATCCGGATTGATGAGATTGTAAACGATCGTCGCATCGTTGTCGAAAACTGTGGAACTGCTGTATGGATTGACCCGCAGATAGTAGTCTCCCGCGTCGCGCAGCATGTACCGATAGGTCCTCATGCCGCTGCCGGGCGTAAAGTAGGTCCAATGGCTTGCAGAATCGCCACTCAGTTCAAAATCAGCGCCGGAGTACAGATAAATGTTGGCCGTGCCGCCCGCAGGGAGCGTCGTAGTCAGTTCCAGAGTCTGATCGGGCTCCTCCGTCGTGAACTTGAACCAGTCCGTATCGCCCAGCGGCAGGTTGAAGGTCGTGGGTATGTTCTCGTAGAGCTGAGTAGCCAGATCTCTGGTGTTGTTCGGCTCCTGATCGTCCGCATCCACCTGAGATGCGAGGATGATCTTCAAAGGATTCTCCGTGATCGTGCTGTTGTACGGTGAGATCCGGATGTAATGCCGGCCGGTCGTGGCAAAGCTCATCTGACGGGAATGCGTGATGTTCACGCCATCGGAATAATAACGCTGTGTGCTCGTTCCAGTAAACTCATTCGTGATGGGATCCACTGCCGCATCCCAGATGTAATATGTGATCTTGTTGGAATAGTCCGTGTTGAACCCGCTCAGCTGCAGCGTAACGATCTCACCCGGTGTTGCTGTATCGAAGTAGAACCAATCGCGATCGTTCGTGCCCGTGATCGTGAACTCCATCGGGAAATCGTACGGAATGAACACGGCGCTGTCCCAGCTGTCGTTGAGCTCATACTCATCGGGGGGCAGCAGTTCGCAACGCAGGCGCACCGCCTTCTCGCAGTAATTATCGTTATAATAGGTGTTAACTTTCAGATAATATGTGCCCGGCGTATTGACTTTATACGCGCTCGCGCAGTTCTGAGAGGCATCCATGTACCAGACATCGCTGTTCAGATTACCTTCGGCATACAGATAAGCCCGCAGCGTCGGCACCGTATAGTCGATGTTCGAGAAGTACAGTTTGATGGATTCGCCCGGGATCGTCGTCGTGATCTTGAACCAGTCCACATCGTTGAAACCATTGAGCGTAAAGTACGTGGATACGTTCTCCGTCAGTTCCGTAGCCGTTTCCGCAGTATTGTTCGGCTCATTCAGGTCGCCCCCCACAAGGCTGAAGGTGACGCCCGCCATGACGTCCGACGTGCTGTTGGAATAATGCGGCTTGATCATGATGTAATAGGTGCCCGCATGCGGTGTTCTGACCAACTCAGTAAACGTCCCGCTCGGGAAAAGCGTGGCGATCCGCATGCTGTCCTCCACTTTGCCGTCTCCCGCTTCCAGCAGGTTGCCGTCGTAAGTGCGGACATCCAATTCCACCTTCGCATTCACGAAACTGTATTTAATGGCCTGATAATCTTCCGGCACGTTGACAGCCACCCAGATCTGCGGATCGTTGATGTTGCTGTTGCCCGTATCCGGAGTAAACGTGATCTGCGTGTCCACCGGCACCACAAGCGCGTTGTCCCACGTGGTGTACGGCGCGAACGGCAGGACGGGGTCTTCTGCGTAGGCAGGGCCCGCAAGGCCGGGCGCGAAGCTGAAGACCATGCACAGCGCCAGCAATACCGACGCCATGCGTTTTCCAAAGGTTTTCATGTGGCTCCTCCCTTTTCCGCTGAATTAAAAACACAATATTACATATATATTGTATTCCTATTGTGTGTTTGGGTCAATCTCAATACAAAATGTTGAAATATAAAACCTCCGCGCAAGACCGCGCGGAGGGGTTTGTCCGGCATCTTAAGAATGCGCCGCGTTGGACGCGAACAGATCTTTCAGGGCCGGATAGAGGCGCCGGTAGGTCTCATAGCGCTGCCGGTAAGTTTCTTCGCAGCTGCCGTCCGGGGTGAAGACCCGGCTTGGAGCTGCCGCCGTTCTGCCCGCAGCTTCCTTCAGGCCATCGAACATGCCGCAGCCGACACCTGCGAGGAGCGCGGCTCCGGCCGCCGCGAAATTGTCCGCGTCCGGAACGGCGATCTCCCGGCCTGTGATGTCCGCCTTGATCTGCGCCCATACTTCGCTCTTCGCGCCGCCGCCGATGGAGATGAGGCGGTCGATGCGCCTCCCCGTCAGCCCTTCCGCGATCTCCAGAAACTGCCGCAGCCCGTAGCCTGCGCTCTCCAGGACGGCCCGGCTCATGTCGGCGCGCGTCGTATCCAGCGATAAGCCGTAAAAGACGCCTCGCGCGTTCGGATCCCACACGGGGCTTCGCTCGCCCCGCATGTACGGCAGGAACACGACGCCTCCGCACCCGGGCTTTGCGCCTGAAGCCTCGCGGTTTGCCCGCTCCAAAGTACCGCTTTCGGCACCGTAAAATTCGTTTGCAAACCATGCGTTCGAAGCGCCGGCAAAGGAGACGGAACCCTGGTAGATCCAGGTTCCCGGCGCGACGTAGCAGCGGTTGATGAACCGCCCATCGAACAGTGGTCTGTCCACGCAGACTGTCAGCACGTCGGTCGTTCCGGCGGATTCGCAGGCGTCGCCCGCCTTCAGAACGCCGGCCGCGAACGCCGCGCAGGGCGTATCTCCCGCTCCGATGACGACGGGCGTGCCCCGCGGGATGCCCAGGTCGGTCAGATCCCTGCGGATGAGGGAGCCGCAGACGTCGAACGATCCGATGACCGGCGGCAGTTTGGCGCGGTCGACCTCCAGCAGATCGCAGAGTTCTTCCGACCAGCCGCTCTGCCCTGCTGTATCATACAGATTGCTGTACGAGGCATTCGTCGGATCAGCCGCACAGACGCCCGTCATGCGCAGCGCCAGCAGCGAATTCAGATGGACGAACCAGCGCGCCTTTTCATAGGCTTTCGGCTCGTTTTCGCACATCCACAGCAGGGATGACCCGGAGAAGCTGCCCGCCATGGACCCGTTCGCCGTGACCTCAAACAGCTTTTCGCGGCCGGCTTTGCGCAGGATCTCCTCCGCCTGCGCAGTGCTGCGGCGGTCATTGTAGGGAATCGGCCCCGCCAGCACCTCTCCGTCCGCGCTGACCGCGGAGATCGCCGGACACAGCGTGGAAAGCCCTAAGCCCCGCACGCACCCCAGGTCGATGCCGCGTCCTCCTTTCAGCTCCTGCAGGCACGCCAGAACGGCGTTCCAGAGGTCCTCGAAGTCGATCTGCATCCAGCCCGGATGCGGCGCGAAGATCCTGTACGGCCGCTGCGCGGTTGCCGCCTGATGCCCGTCCTCGTCCAGGGCGCAGACCTTCAGGCTGGACGTTCCCACGTCGATGCCAAGCAGATATGCTTTTGTTTCCGCCGGTCCGTTCATCTGCTACAAAGTCTCGTAATCCGCGTAGTTCTTTTCGTTCTTCACCGTTTGATAGAGTTCCAGGCACTCTTTCGGTTTCAGCCCCAGGTGGATCAGGCGTCGCAGCGCGACGACCAGCGCCGTCACGTCCTCGTCGTCCCAGACCCAGCGGCCCATGGTAACGCCTCCGCAGCCCGCGTCCAGCGCGTCGCGGGTCATGCCCATGTAATAGAGCAGCCGGTCGCCCCCGGCAAGGCCTTTGGGCGGGTCACCGCCCTGGATGACGACGCGGAACGACGAAGGCACGCACGCGATGACCCGCGCCATGCTCTCCGGATCGCCGGTGTACGTCGTCTTGACCACGTCCAGCCCCAGCTCGCAGGCGCTGCGCGCGCAGTAGGCGATGTTCTCCCATGCCGTTCGCTTTTCGGGCGGCACGCTCTCCCCTTTCGGATAGATGTGGCCGATGCAGGGCATGCCCAGCTTGTCGCAGTACTCCGCGATGGCGCCGAGGCGCTCGAACTGCTCGTTCTGATAGGTCCCCAGCAGCATGGCGCCGCAGGAAACGGCGTCCGCTCCCATGCGCACGGCCGCGTCCACGGATCCGAACACGCAGTCGTTCGTCGGAGAAGGCGGCGTGTAATTGGAGATCTTGTGAAGGACGGCGATGCCCGAGCCCACGTGAGGCCCCCAGCAGCGCTTCTGGATGCCGCCGGTCATGGTCATGGCGTCGGGACGTCCGGCCGCGATCTTATCGATGGCGCCCTGGATGTCCTGGATGCCCACCATAGGCGCAATGCCCCGGGACGTGGCGTGGTCCACCGTGATCGCCATCATCTTATTGCTCTTTGCGTTGACCATCCGCGCCAGACGGACGGCCTTTCCCATCGCATACATCGGTTCTGCCATTGCTGCCTCCTCAGTTTTCGATCACGATCTTCAGGCCCGTGCCGGCCATATGAACTTCCAGCGCCTGCCTGAAATCCTCCAGGCGGAAGCGATGCGATACGAGCGCGTCCAGATCGATCTTCCCTTCGATCACCATGTCCGCCGCCTGCAGGTAATCCGCCCGCCTGTACGCCGTGCTGCCCGTTACGCAGATCTCGTTATAGTGGATGACGCTGGGGTCGAATTCGCTCATCTTTCCCTTGGGAAAACCCGCGAACAGGCAGACGGTGCCGCCTCTTTTCGTCAGCCGGAACACCTCGTCCACCAGCGCGTTCACCCCGATGGCCATGACGGCGCGGTCCGCGCCTTCGCCCGCGGTCTCTTCGAGCACGGCCTTCGTCAGGTCTTCCGAAGCCGGATCCACCGCCCGGCAGGCGCCGAGCTTTGAGGCCAGCGCCCGTTTCGAGGCGTCCGGCTCGCTCACGATGACCCGCTTCGCCCCCGCCGCCAGCGACAGCTGCAGGTGCATCAGCCCGATGGGGCCGGCCCCGACGATCAGCACCGTGTCGCCGAAGGTCGTTCCGGTGTTTCGAAGGCCGCGGATGCAGCAGGCCAGCGGCTCGATCAGCGCGCCGGCGGCAAAGCTCACGTGCTCGGGAAGTTTTACCACGTTGCCGCTCTCGATGCAGACGCGCGGGATCAGGATGTACTCCTCAAATCCGCCGTTGAACTCGTAGCCGATCGCCTGGCGCTGCAGGCAGGCGTTCTCCCGCCCCGAAAGGCAGGCGCTGCAGTGTCCGCAGGGGATCACGTTCGCGACCGCGACTTTTTCACCGGGCGCATAGCCTTTCACCCGGCTGCCGACTTCCTCGATGATGCCGCTGAACTCGTGACCCACCACGGCGTCCGGCCGCACGCCCTTCGTCTTCGCGCCGGTAAAGATGCGCTTGTCGGTGCCGCAGAGCGCCGCCGCCTTCATGCGCAGGAGGATCTCCGCCTCGCCGCAGACCGGCTTTTCGATCTCCGTCACCTCGTAATTGTCCGGATAACCGTCCGGGCCGTGCAGGACGACCGCTTTCATCTTCATGTCCATCTACTCCTCCCGGCCTGCCCTGTACGCGATCTTTCCGTCGATGACCGTCATCACGACCTTCGTATCGCGGATCGTCCAGGGATCGATCTCCATCAGGTTGCGGTCGAGCACCGTAAAGTCCGCGTATTTACCCGCGGAGATGGAGCCGCGCCGCTGTTCCTCGTACGCCGCGTAGGCCGCCTCGATGGTGAAACTGGCGATGGCTTCCTCCATCGTCATGGCGCACTCCGGGTTCCATGGCTTGCCGTTCCCGCCGTCCCGCGTGACCGCGTAATAGATGTTGTTCAGCGGATCGTTGCTCTCGATGGGGCAGTCGGAACCGGAAGACACGTGCAGCCCGAGATCCCACATCTTCCGCCAGTTGTAGCTCTGCTTGCCGATCTCGACTCCCACGCAGTCGTCCACGATGGCCGCATCCGCGCGGATGAACACCGGCTGCACGTAGGCGAGGATGCCGTCCCGCTGCATGCGCTCGAGTTCGTCGAAGCCCATGATCTGGCAGTGGATCACCCCGTTGCGCAAGTCTGCGCGGGGATGCTTGTGCTGCGCGTATTCGAACGCGTTCAGCAGCTGATCCACGGCCGCGTCGCCTATGCAGTGCGCGCAGACGGGATAGCCGGCCTCGTTTGCGATGTCGACCAGTTCGTTGATCTCCTCGTCCGTATGCGTCGAAACGTTGGCCGCATCGGGGTCGTTCAGGTAGCCGCCCCGCATGAAGCCGGAGTGCGCGCCCAGTGACCCGTCCATCAATTCCTTTACGCAGACCAGTTTCACCTTCTTGTCCGGGCCGAACGTCGTGCCCATAGGATATTTCTTCACGAATTCCCGCAGCAGATCCGGCTGCTCCACGCGGCAAAGCACGTACAGCCTTGTGGTGATCAGTCCCTCCTCGGCCGCTTCCTGGTAGGCCTGCATGATGTTCGCGTTGTCCTTCACCGGCGAGATCTGATTGATGTCCCCGGAATGGACCGCCACGAGCCCGAGCTTGGCGTATTCCTTCGTCTCCAGGCGGAAGCACTCCTTGAACTCCTCGACGGAAGGCACGGGCATGTAATGCAGGAAGGTCCAGCCGTCGTTTTCGTACATCTGCCCCTGGGGCGTGCCGTCGGGGAAAAAGTCCATGTTGCGCTTCGTTTCGCCCGGCTTTTCGTCCATGCAGCCGCACAGCTCGAGCGCCTTCGTGTTGTACGTGACCGTATGCCCGCACACCCGCTGCAGGCAGCAGGGTTTGTTGCTGCAGACGCTGTCGAGGTCCAGGCGGCTGGGGATCTCCTTTTTGTCGCTCCAGTCGTTTTCGTTGAACCCGATGGAGACGAGCCATCCGTCGTTTCCTTCAGCGTCCATCTGTTCGGAGCGCTCCTTCACGAGGCGCAGCGCTTCCTCAAACGAGCGGGCGTGCCGCAGATCCAGCAGCTTGCGGTTGCGGTTGATCTCCACCGTGTGCAGATGCGTGTCGATGAAACCCGGGTACATGAAGTTCCCCTCCAGATCGACCATCTCCGTATCATCCGTCCGGTAACGGACGATGTCCTCGTATTTTCCCAGATGCAGGATGATGCCGTCCTGCACGGCCACGGCTTCCACGTACGGATAAGCCTTATCCATCGTCTTGATCAGCCCGTTATAAAAGATCTTGTCCATGTGCCTTCTCCACAGAAATGGGTGGGTCACGCAAAGGCATGACCCGCCCCAAAGATGTTTACATAATATTTTTTACGATCTTCCCGTCCTGCACGACGAGTTTGACGTTGCTGCTGTCCGTGATCGGATCCACGGACTTGCTCATGTCGCCCTTCACGAGGATGACGTCGGCCAGCTTGCCCGCTTCCAGCGTGCCGAGCTTGTCCGCCATCAGGATGATCTCGGAATTGACCTTCGTGGCCATGCGCACGATCTCCAGCGGCGTGAAGCCGGCGAACGCCATGCGTTCGAACTCCATCGTCGCCTTGTCGTAGCTGCAGCCGAACTCCGCGTCGCCGAGGAAATCGCAGCCCATGCCGATCTTGACGCCGGCCTTGCGCGCCTTTTCAACCGCCCGGTAATGCGCCTCGTAGGACTTCATGGTCTTTTCCTTCAGATAAGGCAGAACGCCCTCCTTCTTCTCGAAATAGACCTTCGACGTGTGCATGATGGACAGCGTCGGAATGTACCAGCAGTCGTTCTTCAGCATCAGATCGATGCAGTAATCGTCCAGATAGAAGCCGTGCTCGATGGACTTGACGCCGCATTCGAGCGCCGTGCGGATGCCGCGGTTGGCCTGCGCGTGGCTGGAGACGTAGGAACCCATGTTCTCCGCTTCCTCCACCGCCGCGCGGATCTCGTCGCGGCTGAAGTGCGAGATCTCCCCCGCCTTGTCGCCGTTGGAGAACACGCCGCCGGTCGTCATGATCTTGATGAGGTCCGCTCCGTTTCTCGCGTTGATCCGGCAGGCTTTTCTCACCTCGTCCACGCCGTTGACGATGTACGCCACATTGTAGAGGCTCTGCGCCGCTTCTATCGTGATCTTGTGGTACGGGTCTCCGTGGCCGCCGATCTGCGTGAGGATGCGCCCCGCCGCGAAAATGCGCGGGCAGCTGATGTAGCCGGCTTCCGCCGCGGGCCGCATGAGCACGACGTCGCTCCCCAGATCGCGGAAGGCCGTGTAACCCGAATCCCGCAGCTGCTGCATGTCGCGCAGCGCGATGCACGTCTGCATCTGCGGCGTGCTGCCGATCCAGTCGATCGCCTTCGCGGAGCCCCAGCCCATGTGGACATGCGTGTCGATGAGGCCAGGCAGGATGCTTCCGTCCTCTATCTCGAACACCTGGATGTCCGGGCTTTCGGGGTAGTCCGGCAGGTCTTTTTCCGCGCAGACCAGCCTGATCGTATTGCCTTCCAGCACGACGGCGCCCTTTTCGATGGGCTGTCCGCCGTTTCCGTCTATGACTCTGCCTTTGAGTATGATCATGGATCTTTGCCTACTTTCTCTCGAAGACCACATCGCCGTCGATGATGGTCATGTCGCACTTGATGTCCTTGATCGCTACGGGATCGCAGGTGAAGATGTCCGTATCGAGGACCGCCAGGTCGCACAGATAGCCGGGCTTGATGCGCCCTTTCGTGTTCTCGGCGAATTCTTGATAGGCGGAGCCCACGGTATAGGCGTCGACGGCGGTATACACGTCGATGCATTCCTGCGGATTCCAGCCGCCCTCGGGCCAGCCCTTCTTATCCAGGCGGGTGACCGCGCAGTAGAGCCCCGGGAACGGATCGAGGTCCTCCACGGGCGAGTCGGTGCCGAAACTCTGGTGGATGCCCAGCTTGTCGGCCGTGCCGAACGCGTAGGACGTGGAGCACAGGTCCTTGCCGCAGCGGCTCTCCACGATGTGCATGTCGTAATCCAGGAAGATGGGCTGATAGCACGGGATGAGGTCGTCCTTCCTGATGGTATCCATCATCTCGCGGTCCGTGATCTGGCAGTGCATCAGGACGTGGCGCAGCGGATTGATGTCCTTCTCGCCGTAATGCAGCACGGCCTCGTAGGCCTTGATGCAGTCCTCGATGGCCTGATCGCCGATAACGTGGGTGCACAGCTGGACGCCGTACTTGTCCGCGACCTTCGCGAAGGCCAGCATCTTCTCGGGCGTGATGTTGGGAACGCCCATGTTGCCCGGGTCATCCTTGTAGCCGCCGCGGATCGTGGCGGTGCGCCCGCCCAGGGATCCGTCGCCGAACAGCTTCAGCGGGCCGGTCGTGATCCGGGGATTGTTCGCGGATCCGGCGATCTGCCAGAAGGCGCCGCTCCTGCAGTCCTCTTCGAACACGGACGGCTCGTAGTAGCAGATCTGGTGGCGGTAGCGGACCTTGGCCTTGCCGCTGGCGTAGACGTTCGTGATGGCCGTCTGCAGGTCCTCGCGCTTGCCGACGATCTGGTTCAGGTCGTTGGACTGCACGGAGGTGACCCCGCACTCCAGCGCGTGCTGGTTCGCGAGCATGAACATCTCCTCGTAGTCCTTGGCGGTATACGTCGGCATGACGCCCTTCAGATAGTAGACCGCTTCGTTGAAGACGCCGGTAGGCTCTCCCTTATCGTCGAACACCGGAAAACCGCCGCCGGGCAGCGGGCCGGGCTTGACGTTCAGCATCTCGAGGGTCTTGGAGTTGCAGACGCCGATGTGGCCGCAGGCGCGGGCGAGAATGACGGGAATGTCCGTGGAGATCTTGTCCAGATCGTAGCGGTTCGGGCTTCTCTTTTCGCCTTCCGTGAACAGGTCCTCGTTGTAGCCCATGGAGAACAAGCCGTTCTTGCAGAGCTGCGGATACTTCTCGATCCAGTCGCGGCAGCGTTGGATGAGCTCGTCCATGGACTTGCAGCCCATGGTGTTCACCTGGGAGAGGCCGATGCCCACGAACAGGAAATGCAGATGCGCGTCGTTGATGCCGGGGATGACGGTCTTACCCTGCGCGTCGATGAGCTCGGCGCCCGGTCCCGCCATGGCCTTCACGGCTTCGTTTGACCCGACGAACTTGATGACGCCGTCCTCCGCGTAGATCGCCTCCCGGAAATCTCCTCTCTCCACGTAGACTTTGCCGTTGATCAGAGCGGTTTTTCTCATAATGATCCTCCTTGAAGAAACGCCCGGCCCGGAATTTCCGGACCGGGCGCTCGATGCGTTCTGATATTGAGCTTTCAGGCTTACTTGCCTTCCTTCTTCAGCTTCGCGTCGAAGATGAAGTATACGATGATACCGGCAGCCATGACACCGACACCGATGATGGCCGTAACGGGATCTTCGAGGAAGGTGTTGATCATCAGGGCCAGGTTGACCACGATGGCCAGGATGACCGTGAAGGCGCCGCCCCATACCTTATACGGACGCGGCATATCCGGCATCTTCTTGCGCAGAACGAGAACGGCGCCGATGATCAGCACGTTGATGATCTGCTGCGCGAAGACGACCAGGTTCGTGAGCTGATCCAGCGCGCGGACCCAGATGAGGAGCAGGATGAGGACCAGCTGGACCCACATGGCGACGTCGGGAACGGCGTTCTTGTTGATGTGGCCCATAGCCTTGAAGAAGTGGCCTTCCTTAGCCATGGCATAAGGCGCTCTCGGGAATGCGAGGGTCATCGAGTTGATGGAGCCGAGCTGAGAGATCGCCATGCCGACGGATACCAGCGTAGCACCGGCGGCGCCGAAGATCTTCTTGGCGGCTTCGGTACCAAGGAAGTAGGTGCCGTTTTCGATGAATTCGTGCATTTCGGCGAGGGGGATGACTTTCCAGATCGCGAAATTGAACAGGCAGTACAGAACCGTGATGGCGCCGATGGCGACGATGATGGCCAGGGGCAGGTTCTTCTTCGGGTTCTTGACTTCTTCAGCGACCGTGTTCAGGTTCGTCCATCCCTCATAAGCCCACAGCGTGGCCACCGTCGCGAACGCGACCATTCCGAAGAAGTTTCCGGAAGTCCCTTCGGGATAAGCGGGAGTCATGGACAGCGTGTTGCCGGATCCGCCCTTCGCGAGAGCCGCGACCAGGATGATCAGGATGGGGATGACCTTGCCGATAACGGTGATGTTCGTCAGCAGGGAGCCCTGCTTTACGCCCAGCAGGTTGAACAGCGTGAACGCGATGCAGACGACCGTAGCAACGATCTTGCCCGTCGTTCCTTCAAACGAGAACATGGAGGCAAGAGCCAGGGCGCCGGCGGCGATGGAGCCGGGGGAGCCGATGAGCCATCCGTTGAAGGAGGACATGAAGCCGATGCAGGGGTGATATGCTTCGCTGAGGTAGTAGAGACCGCCGCCGGCCTTGGGGATCATGGCGCCAAGTTCCGCGTAGCACAGGCCGCCGAGCATGGAGACGACGCCGCCCAGGATCCAGGCGAGCAGGCACATGCCGAGGCTGTAGCCCGTGCGCATCATGACGTAGGAACCGAGGTAGAAGATACCGCCGCCGATCATGATGCCGGCGAGGATGGACGCCCCGCCAAACATGCTGATCTCGCGCCTAAGTTCGGTCTCTTCGGAAGCCAGTTGCGCCTGATGCTGTGTCAGGTTTTTGTTTTCTTCCATTTTGTGACCTTTCTCTTATTAAAAAGATAAGAAAAATGAAGGAATAATTGATACGATTATTTTACCATATTGGTAACAACCTTTTCAACCCCTTCAATGTGTAAAAGTCCCATATATAACGGGACAGATGGACAAAATGCCGAAAAATACACGCTTTTGCGCCTTTTGAAGCGGCTTTTATGCTCGCTGAGCCGCAAAAAAGCCCGCAGAGCCTGCCAGCGCAAAAGTCCCGGCCTGCCCTTCGGCGGGCGCAGGGACCGTCAAGCCGGCGTCCTATTTTACATATTCATCAAAATAGCGGTAATAATCCTGATTGAGCACGATGGACGAAAACCGTATCTTCGCGCGCACGATGTCGCGCATCTCAGCGACGTACTCGTCGCTGACCACGATCTCGTTTCCCTCCTCGTCCGTATCGGGCGTGAACCGGCCGCTGCCGGCGTTGTAGAACCCCTTGTCCGTCTTGAAGCTGCCGTTCGTCCACATCACGAGCGGCTCTGCTTCCGAGAACACGTCCCGTCCCACCAGCAGGCGCGAATCGTATTCGACGCCGAACAGATTGCACAGCGTCGGCAGGATGTCCAGGCTGTGCACGGGCGCATCGACGACGATAGGGTCAGCCTTCTCCAGGCACCCCGACCAGATGATGAGCGCGCTGTGGTC
The DNA here is from genome assembly GCA_024682015.1 of Clostridia bacterium. Classification (GTDB taxonomy): domain Bacteria; phylum Bacillota; class Clostridia; order Peptostreptococcales; family Anaerovoracaceae; genus RUG11894. Next base: position 1,988 of record JAIKZT010000147.1, on the reverse strand, counting down.
GCGCTCCATCGGATTCGTGTACGCGTAGCCGTACAGGTCGGCCAGATAGTCCCGGTCGTTGCCCCAGGCCGTGCTCTTCTCCAGACCGTACGGATAGTGATCCGTTCCCAGCACGATGACGGTATCGTCCGCGATACCCGCTTTCTCGAGGCACTCGACCGTATACGCAAGCGCGTATTCCAGCTCCAGGTTGGCGGCCAGATACCCCTTCACCCGGTCGGTAACTTCCAGATCCATCACCGCATCCCGGTTTTTAAGCGCCATGGCGTTGCCGCCCCAGCCGTAATTGCAGTGACCCGAGATCGTCATGTAATACACGGAAAAAGGCTGCTGATCGATGTAGCGCTCCAGGGAGAACTGCATCATCTCCAGATCCGATTCCGGCCAGGTCCCGCTCAGAAATTCCTCCATGCCGGACCCCTTGGCCACGTAATTATCGTAACCGAAGCCCGTGTGAGTCTCGTCGCGGTCATAATACGTGTATTCGCCGTTGTGGTAGCACTCGGAGAAATACCCGAGCGCCTTCAGCTTGCTGCCGATCGTCGTGGAGTTGTCGTGGCCGATCGTGCGCAGGATGGACCGCACGCCCTCCGTGGGAACGATGCCAAAGATGTTGGAAAACTCGCCCGTGGACGTGCTGCCGCCCCAGGCCGGCTGATAATACTCTTTGAACTGGATGCCCTTCGTGGCCATGCGGTACAGCGTCGGCGTGAGCTCTTCGTCGATGACCTCGGCGGAAAATGCCTCCGCCGTGAAGAAGATCAGGTTCTTGCCCTTAAGCAGCCCCGTATACTCGTTGCGCTTGGCCGGCTTTTGCTCCGCCACGTAGCGGGTCGCCGCCAGGATGTCCCCGCTGCTCTCCTCCATCAGCGCATCGAGGTCCGCGTCCAGCTTGTTGAACCCGAAGAAAGCGGGCCCCTCCGAAGAGCTGCTGCCGCCGAAAGCGGACACGGCTGCCCGCGTGGGAGCCAGCAGCGGTGCTTCCTCCTGCTGCTGAGGCTTCGCGGACATCGCCAGCGCTTTGATCAGGCCGCCTCCGCGCACGTTGTCGCTGAAAGAAGCGAAGGAATCCTCCGCGCCCTCCGCGCTGAAAGCCGAAACGAACCCGCAGGAAAAGAGCGCGCAACAGGCCAGTATGGCAGACCGGCGCAGTTTCGCCTTGCCTTTCGGGAACGCGATGCCCTTCCGCTTCGCGATCAGGACCGCCATGGGCGCGTGGAACAGCAGGATGACCCACCAGCCCTTGCCTATCATCTCCCAGACGACGTCCGAAAACTCGCCTGTCACGCCGCCCGCTCCCGCCGCGACGTCCCCGGGGCTCATGAAGACCTTGTATGCGTTGTACAGGAACTCCTGCACGATAAAGACGATGGTGCAAGCCTCCAGCAGGACCGCCTCCGTGAAGAAGGCCGCGCGGCCGCCGATCAGGCAGAGGATCGTCCCGATGGCGAGCCCCGCGCACAGAGAAGCGAACACGCGCACGGGCGCGGAGCCGTCCAGGCCGCACAGGAGCTGCAGCAGCAGTTCCATGTACGCCAAAGAGGCTGCCATCAGCAGGCAGCCGTCCAGTTTCAGTATGCGCTTGTCTTTCTTCTCGTGTTTACCGGAAGACATAGGCGAAATAATCCGTTCTCAAAACGTCTCTGCAGTAATTCAGTTTATTCCGGACGACGTCCTTCATCTCCTCGATGTACGCCTCGTCCGCATCCGTTCCCTCCGCCGGCGTGAACCGGCCGTAAACGGCGTCGTAAAAGCCCTTCTCCGTCTTCCAGCTGTAGCTGTTCCAGACGGCCAGGCCTTCGTCCGTGCTCAGGACGTCGCGCCCCGCGAACAGGCGGGAATCGAAGTCCGCGCCCATCAGGTTCAGCACCGTCGGCGCGATGTCCGTGCTGCACACAGGCTGTTTCACCACGATGGGTTCGTCCAGTTTTTCGATCGCCCCGCTCCACATGATGAGCGCGTTGTGATCCCGCAGCGCCTCGTCGCTG
>JAIKZT010000080.1 GCA_024682015.1 Clostridia bacterium | reverse complement strand
GTACAGTTCCTGCGGCCGCTTGCCGTTCGTGATCACCATGTCGCAGCCAGCTCTCGTCGCGACCTGCGCCGCAGAAAGCTTCGTCGCCATGCCGCCGGTGCCGCGCCAGGTGCCTGCCCCGCCCGCCATGGCCAGGATCTCATCCGTGATCTCCCGCACTTCGGGCAGCAGTTTCGCATTCGGGTGCGTCCTCGGATCCGCATCGTACAGCCCGTCGATGTCGGACAGCAGCACGAGCAGGTCCGCCTCGCACAGGCTCGCCACGATGGCGGACAGCGTGTCGTTGTCGCCGAGCACCTTGTGCTTGCCGGTCTCGATCTCCGCCGACGACACCGAGTCGTTCTCGTTGACCACGGGCACGACCCCCATCTCCAGCAGCGCCGAGAACGTAGCCCGCAGGTGGGCAGCCCGCTCCTCGTCCGCCACGTCCGTGTCCGTCAGCAGAATCTGCGCCGTGTTCACGTTGTATTCCGAAAACAGCTTGTCGTAGATGTGCATCATGCTGCACTGTCCCACCGCGGCCGCCGCCTGCTTGAACCGCAGCTCCTTCGGCCTTTCCGGAAGGCCCAGTTTAGCCGTGCCCACGGCGATCGCGCCGGAACTGACCAGGATCATCTCGTCCCCTGCGCCTTTCAGATCCGCCATGACCCTCACCAGCCGCTCCATGCTTCGCAGGTCCAGGTCTCCGCCTTCGTGGGTCAGCGTGGACGTACCTACCTTTACCACGATCCTCTGTTTTCCGTTCTCTTTCATAATTTTGCCTTCCTTCGGGCCGGCTTTCGCCCTGCCCCGCTGCTTTACTGCGTGTTCTTGCCGTAGTTGAACTCGCCGCGCTCCTTCGTCTGCTCGTCGATCGTGTACTTGCCGCGCTCCATGGCGATCATGCCCGAGCGCGCCAACTCGATGATGCCGAAGCCGTCCAGCATGTCGCGCACGGCGTCGATCTTCTTTTCGTCGCCGATGACCGAGATCGTCAGCGTCTCGTGGCTCACGTCAATGACGGATCCGCGGAAGATGTTGGCGATCTGGATGATCTCGTTGCGCTCCTCGCTCGTGGAGGCGTTCACCTTGAACAGCGCCAGCTGCCGGCGTATCGTGTGATCCTTCGTGAGCAGCTTGACCGAATGCACCGGGACCATCTTGTTCAGCTGGGCGATCATGCGGTTCGTGTGGTTATCGTTGGCGATCACCTCGATCGTGATGCGGGTCACCCCGGGATCGAGCACGGCGTCCGCCGCAAAGGATTCGATGTTGTAACCGTTGCGGGTGAACAGGCGGGCGATCTGCGACAGCACGCCGGGCTTGTTGTCCACCAGGAGGGAAAGCGTACGGCGTTCTTCTTTGCCCGAATCGGCAGTCCTTGTTGTCATCGCTTCTTCCTCCTTCCTAGTTCAGCAGAAATTCCGTGATGTGCGTGCCGCCGTTAACCATGGGCCTCACCAGTTCGCTCTGCGCCACCGCGCAGTCCACAACGTAGCCGCGGCCCTCCTTGGCCTCTTCGAGCGCCTCGGCGATGGCGGCCTTCAGTTCGTCCACGCTCGTGACGCGCCGGCCCTTCAGCCCATAGGCGTCGGCCAGCTTGACGAAGTCCGGCCCGCGGTCGAGGATCGTCGCGGAATAGCGGCCTTCGTACATCAGTTCCTGCCACTGGCGCACCATGCCCAGGCACCCGTTGTTGAAGATGAACGTGATGATGGGCAGTTTATAGTATTCCTCGGTGGCGAGCTCGTTGCAGTTCATGCGGAACGACCCGTCGCCGGTGATGTGGATGACGCATTTGTCGGGGTTGCCGACCTTGCTGCCGATGGCGGCGCCGAGGCCGAAGCCCATGGATCCGAAGCCGCCCGACGTGATCAGCTGGCCCGGGTAGGAGAAGTGGAAGTGCTGGATGGCCCACATCTGGTGCTCGCCCACGTCCGTCGCGACGATGGTATCCTCCGGCACCATGGAACTGATGGTCTCAAGGATCTGCTTGGGGGTCATCGCGCCGGTGCTCTCGTCGTACTCCGTCTCGGTCGGGAAGGAGAAGACGTATTTCTTCCACTCGCTGTGGTCGTACTGGGGGATCTTCTCGATCAGCTGCGCCAGCACCTTCTTGGCGTCGCCGATGATGTGGTGATCCGTCTGCACGTTCTTGTCGATCTCCGCGCGGTCGATGTCGATGTGAACGATCTTCGCGTCGCGGGCGAACGTCGCGGGCTTCAGCGCCACGCGGTCCGAAAAGCGCGTGCCGACCGCGATCAGCAGGTCGCATTTATCCGCTGCCCGGTTGGATGCCTGGCTCCCGTGCATGCCGATCATGCCGGTGGAGAGCGGGTCATCGCCGGGCATGGAGCCGCCGCCCATCAGGGTGATGGCGACCGGCGCGTCCAGTTTCTTCGCGAACGCCCGGAACTCCTCGTGCGCGCGGCTTCTGGTGACCCCGCCGCCGCAGATGAGCATGGGTTTCTTCGACTGGGCGATCATGTCCACGAGGATGTCGATGTCCTCCTTGTCTGGCTCAAACAGGCGCAGGCTCGACGTGTGAGCCCGGCGCAGTAGGCCTGCCAGCGCCCCCCGCGTGCCGTGCAGCTCGCGGGGCAGCGGCTCGTACTCGCACTTCTGGCTCGTAACATCCTTCAGAATGTCGATGAGCACGGGGCCGGGCCGGCCGGAACGCGCCAGCGCGAAGGCTTCGCGCACGGTATCGGCCAGTTCCTCCACGTTGCTGATCAGAAACGTGGACTTCGTAATGGGCATCATGATGCCGATGACGTCCGCCTCCTGGAACGCATCCTTGCCGAGCTGGCTCGCGCTCACGTTGCAGGTGATCGCGACCACAGGGGAAGAATCCAAGTGAGCCGTCGCAATGCCCGTCGTGAGGTTCGTCGCGCCCGGGCCCGACGTCGCCAGGCACACGCCCACTTTGCCGGTGGAACGCGCGTAACCGTCCGCCGCGTGAGCCGCCCCCTGTTCGTGGGACGTGAGATAGTTCTTGATCTTGTCCGAATATTTGTAGAGCTCGTCGTAGACATTGAGATTGGTGCCTCCGGGATATCCGAACACCGTGTCCACGCCCTGCTCCAGCAGACACTCCATGAGGATCTGTGCGCCA
>JAIKZT010000061.1 GCA_024682015.1 Clostridia bacterium | reverse complement strand
CTACCGTTTATAATACGCGGACAGCGGCACCGGGCCGCTTTCTCCTTCCGCCAGGATGTCCGTGCGCACGACGCGCAGGGCTTCCCGATCGAAGGCTGCCCCGCTGAAAGCGCAAAGCGAAGCGATCAGATTGGCCGGGTTGAGCGTCTCGTTGCTGGCGCTGCGCAGCTGCAGGAACAGGCGCGTGCCCACTTCGCTCTCTTCAAGAAGCTCGAGGCGGTACACCCAGTCCTTGACGTTCTTTTCGACCTGCTTTTTCGTCTTTTTATCCTTCTTCAGGATGATGACTTCGTCCTGTATTATAAACGCATCCGTGTTAAGATTCTGTGAAGAAGGCAAAAACGCCTCGTATTCGCTGCGGGAGACGATGGAGGATGAATTCTTCGACGAATGCGGAATCTCTTCGCAGAACGTAAAACAGAGGCCTTCCGGAAGGGCTTTGTTCATGCCCTCCAGGAGCGCATCCGTTTCGTACGGAGTCTCCGTATCCATCTCGAAGTAGTCACGTTCCGTTTCAAAGCCCAGGGGCAGCGGATGCACGATGTTGATCTTCTCGTGGGGGTTGAACCCCTTGGAATAGGCCGGAACGACCCCCGCTCTCTTGATGCACCGCTTGAACACGCGCTGCAGGTCGAGGTGAGAGATGAACCGCATGTTTCCCCTTTTATAGAACCCGAAGAGGTACCGGTGCATGTTACTGTCCTGCATAGATCCCTCCCCAGCGGCACTCCGTGTGGGCGTTGACCCCGCATCCGTTGCAGCCGTACCGGCAGTCCGGCGTTGTAGCCGCCGCCTGCGCCTTCTGCCACTCTTCCTTCAGAAACTCCCTGGAAACGCCGCAGTCCACGATGTCCCAGGGACAGGGATCATCCTGGCCAAGCCCTGTCAGCGCGTAGTAAGAATCGTCTATGCCTGCCTCCGCAAGAACCTTGCGCCAGACGTCCTCCGCGAAACCTTCCGTCCACGCGTCGAACATGGCGCCGTCCCGATAGGCTTTCATCAGCACGCTCGACAGTTCCCGGCCGCCCCGCGCGAAGACGGCTTCCAGCATGCTGGCGTAACTGCCGTGATAGCGGAACGTAACGCCCTTGATCTTGCGCAGCCTGTCCTTCAGGTAGTAATGCTTGCGTTCAAACTCCGCGGCCGTATCCTGCGCCGCCCACATGAAGGGCGTGCAGGGCTTGGGTACGAAGTTGGAAACGGAGACCGCCACGCTGTAGCGGCCCACCTTTCCGCCGTTGAAAGACTTCGCCAGCTCCATGATGCGGGAGGCCAGATCGACGATGCCGTCGAGATCCTCGTCCGTTTCCGTGGGCAGGCCCATCATGAAATAGAGCTTGACGCTGGTCCAGCCCAGTTCGAACGCCTGCTTCAGCGCCGTGAAGATGTGTTCTTCCGTGATGTTCTTGTTGATGACGTCGCGCAGCCTCTGCGTACCCGCTTCCGCCGCGAACGTGAGGCCGCTCTTGCGCACGCCCTGGATCTCATCCAGGATGCGGAAACTGAAGTTATCCATGCGAAGAGACGGCAGCGACAGGCTGACCTGATGCGCCTTGCAGTAGTCCACGAGATCGGTGACCAGCGGCTCAAACTCCGTATAGTCGGACGTGGACAGCGACAGCAGGGACAGTTCCTCGTGGCCGCTGTTTTCCAGCTGGGTCACGGCGATGCCGCGCACCTTTTCGCGGCTGCGTTCCCGCACGGGCCGATAGACCATGCCCGCCTGACAGAAGCGGCAGCCCCGCGTGCAGCCGCGGAACAGCTCCGCGACCGCCCTGTCGTGCACGACTTCAATGAGGGGCACGATGAGCTCCTTGGGAAAGTCCACGCCATCGATGTCGCGGACGATCGCCTTCAGCACCTTGTCCGGGGCGCCGTCCCAGAGCTTCTCATAGCCGGAAAATCTGCCGTCCGGACCATATGAAGGCTTGTAGAACGAGGGAATGTAGACGCCCTGAAGCTTAGCGATCGCTTTCAGAAAACCGGCCTTCCTTTGGCCGGCTGCCTTGCATTCGCTCCAGATCCGGCACACCTCTGGCAGAAGCTCTTCGCCGTCGCCGGCGAGGATGACGTCCATGAAATCCGCGACCGGCTCCGCGTTGAACGCGCACGGCCCGCCGCAGATGATGATGGGGTCTTCCTCGGCGCGGTCTTTGGCCAGCGCGGGGATGCCGGCCAGGTCGAGCATGGCCAGGATGTTCGTGTAGCTCAGCTCGTACTGGAGCGTGAACCCGACGAAATCCATCTCCGCAAGAGGCGTCTTCGTCTCCAGCGTAAACAGGGGCACGCCTTCCGCCTTCATGGCGGCAGCCATGTCCCGCGCGGGCGTAAAGCAGCGCTCGCAGTAGGTGTGGTCCGTTTTGTTCAGCAGATGATACAGGATGTTCAGCCCCATGTAGGACATGCCGATCTCGTACATGTCCGGAAAGCAGAACGCAAAGCGGACCTGTCCCTCGCATTCTTCGGGGGCGCGCACGATGCTGTGCAGCTCTCCGCCGATGTAGCGGGCAGGCTTTTCCACTTTCAGCAGCAGCCGGTCCAGTTGTTTCTGTACGTTACTCATCGAAATACTCAAAGTCGTAGTCGATCACGGTGATGGTGTCGCCTTCCTGAAGCCCCATCTCCAGCATACGGTCGATGGCGCCGCTCTCCTCGATGTAGCGATAGAGATAGCGCAGCGATCCGGCGTCGTTGAAGTTCGTGGAGTTGAAGATCTTCTCAAGCTGTTTGCCCCAGGCCCTGAAACCGTTCTTCGTGCGTTCGACGTAGACGTTGCGGTAATCGGGATCGTCCTCGGGCTTCGTATCCTCGAACCAGGCTTCTTCCGGCTCTTCTTCTTCCGCGGTCTCCTGGAGCAGCTTATAGGCCGCGCGCAGCAGTTCGTCCACGCCTTCGTGGATGGGCGCGCTGCACGGATAGACCGCGTAGCCCTTGCTCTCCGCGTAGGCCTTGAACTCTTCGTAATCCTCGGGACTGCACATGTCCATCTTGTTCGCGCAGACGATCTGCGGCTTCTTCGCGAGCTTTTCGCTGTAGGAAGCAAGCTCCGCGTTGATCTTTTCCAGATCTTCCTTCGGGTCTCTTCCCTCGCTTCCGGATACGTCCACGACGTGGATGATGATGCGCGTGCGCTCGATGTGCTTCAGAAAGTCCAGTCCGAGGCCGAGGCCGTCGGACGCGCCTTCGATGAGCCCAGGGATGTCGGCCATGACGAAACTGGAGTCGTACATGGATACGACACCCAGATTCGGCGTGATGGTCGTGAAGTGATAGTTCGCGATCTTGGGATTGGCGCTGGTGGAGACGGACAGCAGCGTGGATTTTCCCACGTTGGGATAGCCCACGAGGCCCACGTCCGCGATGAGCTTCAACTCGAGCTCCACGGTGCGTTCCTTGGCGAATCCGCCGGCTTCCGCGAAGTTCGGCGCCTGGCGCACGGAGTTCTTGAACATGACGTTTCCCTTGCCGCCGCGTCCGCCTCTGGCCGCGATGAGCCGCTGCCCGTCTTCCTTCAGGTCCGCCATGACGGCATTGCTTTCCGTATCCCGGACGACGGTGCCGACGGGCACCTTGATGATGAGGTCCGCGCCGTCCTTGCCGAACTGCTGCTTGCCTCTGCCGTCCTCGCCGCTTTCCGCTTCGTATTTTCTCTTGTAGCGGAAATCCATGAGCGTGCGGAGATTGCGGTCGGCTTCGATGATGATGTCGCCGCCCTTGCCGCCGTTGCCGCCGTCCGGACCGCCCTGGGGAACGTAGGGCTCTCTGCGGAACGACACGCTGCCGTTGCCGCCTTTGCCGGACCGGATATGGATGGTCGCTTTATCTACAAACATAGGTTTCCTCGCAATAAATAAAAAACAGGCCCCTGGAACCTGCCAGAGGCCTTTTCTCGCTTAAGCTTCCTGAGAATACACGCTGACCTGCTTGTGGGTCTTGTCTTTTCTCTCGAACTTTACGATGCCGTCCTGCTTTGCGAACAGCGTATCGTCGCCGCCGATGCCAACATTGTTGCCCGGGTGGATCTTCGTTCCTCTCTGGCGAACGAGAATGCTGCCTGCGCTGACGAACTGGCCGTCGGCTCTCTTCACTCCAAGACGCTTCGACTCGGAATCGCGGCCGTTCTTAGAGCTTCCTACACCTTTTTTACTTGCCATAAGTCTTTACCTCCGATCCTTCGTCTACTTGAGCGCTTCTTCGATGGAAGCGATCATCTCTTCCTTCTTGAGCTTGGAGTCCACTTCGATGCCCTTAGCGGCGGCGAATTCCGCCAGCTGAGCCTTCGTCATGGCCTTCAGGTCGACTGCTTCTTCGGTTTCCTTCGCGGGAGCCTCTTCGACCTTGGCCTTGATCTCGCCGTTTACGGAAATGCTGTTGATCTTCAGCTCGGTGTACGGCTGTCTGTGACCCTGCTTTTTGCGGGAGTCCTTCTTGGCCTTGTACTTGTAGATGATGACCTTGTCGGCCTTGCCGTTCGCAACGACTTCAGCCTCTACGGCCGCGCCAGCCACATAGGGAGCGCCGACCATGGTCTCGCCTTCGCCGCCGAGCACCAGGACCTTGTCCAGGCAAACGCTGCTTCCGGCTTCTACGCCAAGCTTTTCAACACGGATCTTGTCTCCGGCGGAAACGCGGTATTGCTTTCCTCCGGTAACTACTACTGCATACATATTCTTTTACCTCCTCTATCCGGTCTCGCCATCGGGGGTGGTCTTTACAGACACTCGAAAATATACCCATTCAGAGCGGCAACGCAAATATTATAAAGGCGCATGTATGCGGTGTCAAGCACTATTTTTATTAATCTTCGATGACGACGCCATCTTCGTCGACCCTGATGGACTCGGAATCGTCCACGAGCGTGTCGTCCTTCCTGGCGACGTATTTCGCGCGGATCTGATCCTCGAGTTTCTTCATGAGCTCGGGGTGTTCGTCGAGATAGGTCTTGACGTTCTCCCGGCCCTGGCCGATGCGCTCGCCGGCGTAGCTGTACCAGGCGCCGCTCTTTTCGAGCAGCTTCGCATCGACGGCGCAGTCGAGCACGTCGCCGGCGCGGGAGATGCCCTTGCCGTACATGATGTCGAATTCCGTCATCTTGAACGGAGGCGCGACCTTGTTCTTGACGACCTTGACGCGGGTGCGGTTGCCCACGATGGAATCGCCGACCTTGATGGATTCGATGCGGCGCACGTCGAGGCGCATGGAGCTGTAGAATTTGAGCGCTCTGCCGCCCGTCGTCGTTTCGGGATTGCCGAACATGATGCCGACCTTTTCGCGCAGCTGGTTGATGAAGATGACGCAGGTATTCGTCTTGTTGACGACGCCCGTGAGCTTTCTGAGCGCCTGCGACATGAGCCTGGCCTGCAGACCCACGTGGGAATCGCCCATGTCGCCCTGGATCTCCGCCTTGGGGACGAGCGCCGCCACGGAGTCTATGACCACGACGGAAATGGCGCCGGACCGCACGAGCATCTCGCAGATCTCCAGCGCGTCCTCGCCGGTATCGGGCTGGGAGACGAGCAGGTCGTCGATGTCCACGCCTATGCCCTTCGCGTAGATGGGGTCGAGCGCGTGCTCCGCGTCGATGAAGGCCGCTCTGCCGCCCTGCTTCTGGGATTCGGCGATGACGTGGAGCGCCAGCGTCGTCTTGCCGGAAGATTCCGGCCCGAAGATCTCGATGATCCTTCCCTTGGGTACGCCGCCCACGCCGCAGGCGATGTCCAGGCTGATGGAGCCCGTGGGGATCGCTTCGATGTTGAGCCGCGCGTTATCGTCGCCCAAAGACATGATGGAACCCTTGCCGAAGCGCTTGTCTATCTGCGCGATCGCGGCTTCCAGCGCTTTGTCTCTGTCGCTCTTT
>JAIKZT010000002.1 GCA_024682015.1 Clostridia bacterium | reverse complement strand
GGCTGCAGCGCGAGCACGGCTTCTTCCTGACGCCGAAGTTCGAGCTGTCCGTGCCGCGGGCGAACCGCGAGCTGCTGGAGAAGGCCGAGGGCATCGCCGAGCTTGAGCGCACCGGCGAAGACTACATGAACATCGTGTTCGAGATCCGGGATACGGACGAGGTCTACGACATCCGCCGCCGCAAGGAAGCGCTCGACGGCCTCATCGAAGAGGAGGAGATGCGCATCTGCGCGTGGCTGTCGCGGGAGATCTCCGCGCGCGAAGAGACGCTGACCGCGAACTGCGGGGCCATCGCCAGGCTGGATCTGGACATGGCCAAGTGCCTGTACGCGGCCCGGCACGCCTGCACGAAGCCGGTCATCTGCGCGGATCACCGCCTCGCGATCGAAGAGGGACGCAACCTGCAGGTGGAAGACGCCCTGAGAAAGCAGGGGAGAAACTACCTGCCCGTATCCATCGAGCTTTCGGACGGGGTCACGGCCATTACCGGCGCGAACATGGGCGGCAAGACGATCTCCCTGAAGATGATCACCCAGTGCGCGCTGATGGCGCAGTACGCGATGTACGTGCCGGCGAAGCGCATGGAGGCAGGGCTGTCCGCGTACATCCACGTGCTCATCGGGGATTCGCAGAACGTGCAGCGCGGCCTGTCGAGTTTCGGCAGCGAGATGGAAGAGCTGAAGGAGATCCTCGACAACGCGCAGGACCGTTCCATCATCATGATCGACGAGATCGCCTCGGGCACGAACCCGGCGGAAGGGTTTGCGCTCACGAAGAGCTTCATGAAGTATTTTTCGAAAAAGCCGTACATCACCATCATCACGACGCACTTTGACCACGCCGCATCCGGCGAGGAGGTGCGCAACCTGCAGGTGAAGGGTCTTTCCGGCGCAGATTTCGGCAAACTGGCCAGGGAACTGTCCACCGCGAACCGGCGCCAGCGCATCGAGATCCTGGGAAAATATATGGATTACCGGCTTATTCCTGTCAATAATGCCGGCGCGGTGCCGCGGGACGCCTTAAATATTGCAAAAATCCTCGGCATTTACGACGAAATTATAGACGAAGCACGGCTTTATTTGATATAATACAATGGTTGCATAGTTAATTATTTAACATACATGAAGGAGAAAAAGGATGACAAGCAAACTGAATCTGGATCAAAACGTCATCGCGAGTGCCAGAAACCATGCTAAGAACATCGCTGAGAGCATGCAGGAATTCATCAACGCGCACACGACCGTCTCTACCGAAAGAACCGTTTTAAGACTTCTGGGCGTAGACGGCGTGGACGACGTCGAAAGACCTCTGCCCAACGTGCTGGTGGACGCGATCAAGGATGGCGGCGGTCTGCCCAAGGGCATTGCCTACTGGATCGGCAATGCGATCATCAAAACGGGAAAGACTCCCCAGGAGATCGCGGAAGCAGTCTCTCTGGGCCAGCTGGACATCATGAAACTCGAACCCGTTTCCATGGAAGAAGCCCGCAAGGCTATCGAACCGTACGTAGAAGAGTCTCTTGCAAGGATCCGCAAGCAGACCGAAAAGAGAAACGAATACCTGGCCACGATCGGCGAAGGAAAGAAGCCGTATCTGTACGTCATCGTTGCGACCGGCAACATCTACGAGGACGTCAACCAGGCTGAAGCCGCTGCCCGCCAGGGCGCGGACATCATCGCCGTTATCAGAACGACGGCCCAGTCCCTGCTGGACTACGTTCCCTACGGCGCCACCACCGAAGGTTTCGGCGGTACCTATGCAACGCAGGAAAACTTCCGCATCATGAGAGAAAGACTCGACCGGGTCGGCGAGGACATCGGACGCTACATCCGTCTGTGCAACTACTCCTCCGGTCTGTGCATGCCCGAGATCGCGGCCATGGGCGCCCTGGAAAGACTGGACGTCATGCTGAACGACGCCCTGTACGGCATCCTGTTCCGCGACATCAACATGCAGCGCACCATCGTCGACCAGTTCTTCTCCAGAGTCATCATCGGCTACTGCGGCATCATCTTCAACTCCGGCGAGGATAACTACCTTACGACGGACGACGCCATCGAAGCGGCTCACACCGTTCTGGCTTCCCAGATGATCAACGAGCAGTTCGCCGTCCTGGCCAACATTCAGGAATGGCAGATGGGCCTCGGCCACGCGTTCGAAATGGACCCGATGACCGAAGACGGCTTCCTGATGGAGCTGGCGCAGGCGCAGATGGCCAGAGAGATCTTCCCGAACGCCTCTCTGAAATACATGCCTCCCACGAAGTTCATGACCGGCAACATCTTCCGCGGCCACATCCAGGACGCCCTGTTCAACCTGATCGCGGTCTGGACCGGCCAGTCGCTGCAGCTGCTGGGCATGCTCACCGAAGCGATCCACACCCCGTTCCTGCAGGACCGCATGCTGTCCATCGAGAACGCCAAGTACGTGTTCAATAACGCGCGCCACCTCGGTGACGAGATCGAATACAAGAAGGACGGCATGATCCAGAAGCGCGCGCAGAAGGTTCTGCACGACGCCAACGAACTGCTGGCGCAGATCGAAAAGGACGGTCTGTTCCCGACCATTGAAGCGGGCAAGTTCGCCGCGGTCAAGCGTCCGCTCACCGGCGGCAAGGGCCTCGAAGGCGTCGCCACGAAGGACAACGATTTCTACTTCAACCCGTTTATTGAAAAGATGCTGGGAGGTGCCAAGTAATGAGTACAGTCACAACCGCTACAAGCACCGTCGATCTTACCAAGATCAAGCCCTACGGCGATACCTATAACGACGGAAAGGTCCAGATGAGCTTTACGCTGCCCGTTCCCGACGGGGAAGAGGCGCAGGAAGCCGCCCGCCAGTATGCGAAGCTGATGGGCATGGACGAACCCTCCGTTACGCACCACAGCGATCTGGGCATCGGCTACACCTTCTTCGTGGTCTATGGTCCGGTTCACCACACCGTCGACTACACGAAGATCCACGTGACGAAGGTCGAGTCCGACGTGTTTGACCGCGTCGAATGCGGCGAATGGATCGCGGAGCACATCGGCCGCACGATCACCATGGTCGGCGCGTCCACCGGTTCCGACGCTCACACCGTAGGCATCGACGCCATCATGAACATGAAGGGTTTCCACGGCCACTTCGGTCTGGAGCGTTTCAAGAACGTCAACGCCGTCAACATGGGTTCGCAGGTCCCCAACGAAGAGCTGATCGCCAAGGCCATCGAGCTGAACGCCGACGCCATCCTCGTGTCCCAGACCGTTACCCAGAAGGACGTCCACATCAAGAACCTGACCAACATGGTCGAACTGTGTGAAGCTGAAGGCATCCGCGACCGCATGCTGCTGCTGTGCGGCGGTCCGCGCATTTCCCACGAGCTCGCGCAGGAGCTGGGCTTCGACGCCGGTTTCGGCCCCGAGACCTACGCCGAGCACGTCTGCTCCTACGTCATGCAGGAGATCGTCGCCAGAGGCTGGGTGAAGAAGTAAACACGGTATCAATACTTTCCGCGGGCTGCCCCGCGCATCCCGCGGAAGCATCTTATATAACTTATAAGGGAGATTTTTATGAAAAACAAAATGGTAACAGCTGCTGAGGCTGTATCCGCCATCAAAGACGGCGACATGGTCGCAGTCGGTGGATTCCTCGGCACCGGTTCCCCCGAGATCCTGCTGGATGCTCTCGTAGCGCAGGGAACCAAGCACCTGACCGTTATCGCGAACGACGGCGGCCTCAATGAGGAGAATGCTCCGACCAACGGCAAGCTGAAGGGTATCGCCAAGCTGCTGGCCAACCACCAGATCGATCACCTCATCGCTTCCCACATCGGCGTCAACCCCGAGATCAACAGACAGATCGCGGCGGGCACCCTCACCTACGAACTGTTCCCGCAGGGATCTCTGGCTGAAAAGCTGAGAGCTGCCGGCGCAGGCCTGGGCGGCGTCCTCACTCCGGTCGGCCTCGGTACCCCGATGGAAAAGGACTGGCTCGGCAACGAGAAGCAGATCCTCGAGATCGACGGCGTCAAATACCTGCTTGAGAAGCCCCTTAAGCCCGACTTCGCGCTCATCAGAGCGGACTTCTGCGACAAGTACGGCAACTTCACCATGCTGAAGGCCACGAAGAACTTCAACCACGTAATGGCTATGGCTGCCAAGCACACGCTGCTGGCGTCCGAAAAGGTATACGAGATCGGCGAGAGAGATGCTGACGATTATCAGTTCTCCGGCGTATACGTAGAAAAGATCGTAGAAGGAGAGAAACCATGGGAGATTTAAAAGCTAGAATCGCCAAGAGAGCGGCACAGGAATTCCACGATGGCGACGTGGTCAACCTGGGCATTGGTCTGCCCACCATGTGCACGAGCTACCTTCCCGAAGGCGTAGACATTTGCCTGCAGTCCGAGAACGGCTTCACCGGTCTGTCCGGCAAGGCAGCCCCGGGCGAGGAAGACTACAGAGTCATCGACTCCGGCGGGAACTGGGTCACCTACGTTCCCTACGCCAACTTCTTCGGTTCTGAAGAATCCTTCTCCATCATCCGCGGCGGCCACGTCGACGCGACCGTTCTGGGCGCGATGCAGGTCGACGAGGAAGGCAATCTGGCCAACTGGATCATCCCGGGCAAGGCTGTCGCCGGCATGGGCGGCGCCATGGACCTGGTGTGCGGCGCCAAGGAAGTTATCATCGCGATGACCCACACCCAGAAGGGCAACCCCAAGATCATGAAGAAGTGCACGCTGCCTCTCACCGCTGAGAAGGTCGTGGACAAGATCATCACCGAGATGGGCGTTATGGAGTATCCCAACGGCAAGCTGACCCTCACCGAGATCTACGATGACTACACCATCGACCAGATCAGAGAGGCCACTCAGGCTGATTTCGCCGTTGCCGAGAACCTGAAGCACCTGGCTGCCGAATAGTTCAAAGACACAAGCCTTACAAGACAGATCCGATCCCCGGGTCTGTCTTTTTTTGAGACACGGGGACGGTTCCTTGTCCCACTTTTTGAGACGAAGCAGTCCGCCAAACGCCTGGCGGTTCACTGTTCCTGTGCCTTCCGTAAGGTACGGGCATGTAGCCAGGTCTGCAGATCGCGCTGACCGCCAGCGAAGAACCCCACCCCGAACATGCAACATTCCGTCGGAGAGCGGCCATTTGTGTTATAATCAAAATATCCCGGAATGTAAAAGAGGCTTTTATGATGAAAAACATGTTAGGCATCCTGGGGGGCATGGGCCCCATGGCGAGCGCGCTGTTCTACCGGATGATCACGGAGAAGACCGCAGCCGAGAAGGACCAGGATCACATCAACA
>JAIKZT010000306.1 GCA_024682015.1 Clostridia bacterium | reverse complement strand
TGTTCAGAGGCTGCACGGCGCTCACTGCGGCGCCGGCACTGAATGCGACAACACTTGCCGACTATTGCTATTACACAATGTTCTATGGCTGCACAGGCCTTGTAACGGCGCCGTCGCTTCCGGCGGCGACATGCGCTACGTCCTGTTACCAGGGAATGTTCCGTGAATGCTCAAGCTTGTCAGAGACGCCAACGCTTGCCGCCACAACTCTGGCGCCAAGCTGCTATTACAGGATGTTCTATAGCTGCACAAGTCTTGAGAGGCCGTGCGGCCTTCCAGCCACAACACTTGCCGACGCCTGCTATTACGAAATGTTCAGAGGCTGTTCCGGGATCAAAGCATCTCAAACGCTTACTGGTTCTTACGTTATTCCATACAGGGTACCATCATCCGGCGCAGGAGTCACTGCAAACACACCAATGACAAACATGTTCGCTGGAACAGGCGGCACGTTTACCGGGACGCCAACGATCAATACGACATACTATCTGTATGATCCGAGGCCAACTCTTGCATCGGGAACCACATGGTACAAGGGGACGACGGCAAAGAATACCATCACGGAGATCGAGATAAGGGCCACTGGAGCGCCTTCGGGCACGATCACAGAACAATGGCACGCAGACACTAACGACTCCGGAGCGATAGAGTGTTACATCATCGGAACTAAGCTTTATATCGTCGGAAATGTCGCAAACGGGATCAAGGCAAACCCAGATTCCACTCAGGCATTCTACGGGTTCACGGCGGCAACATCGTTCACAGGCGTCGGGAATCTCGATACCGCGTTTTGCACGAACATGTCTTACATGTTCGGCAATCTCAGCAACCTGACGTCGCTTGACGTGTCTTCGCTTAATACTGCCTCGTGCACGAACATGGCGTACATGTTCGCTAATGATAGCAAGCTGACGACGATCAACGTAACAGGCTTTAATACAGCTTCTGTTCAGAACATGTCCAACATGTTCTATAACTGCATGGCGTTAAGCAGTCTTAACGTAAGCAATTTCAACACAGCGAACGTAACGAACATGTCCAACATGTTCTATTACTGCAATGCGCTCACAGGGCTGAACCTTAGCAGCTTCAATACAGCAAAGGTTCAGAACATGAGCTACATGTTCAGAGTCTGCAGCAATATCACAACACTTGATTTAAGTTCCTTCTCGAACGCTGCGCTTACAAATGTAAACTATATGTTCTACGGCTGCTCAAAGCTTGAGCACATATATGTGTCCAGAACGAACTTCCCGGATAAGACTTATTCATCCGGCTCGGCGGTATTTACGAATTGCACAAAACTGATACACTATCTGTCGGGAAAGGTCACCGGAGCATATGCGATCATAGACAACGGGATGAATTACGGATACCTCGAGGTCCTTGGAGAAACTGTTCCGGTTTATACGACTGCTATGGTTTATAATGCCGGCGGTGGCACCAGCACCAACGCTGTTGACAAAACTACAATCACTGCAATCGTCTTCATGAATAGCGGATCAGTTTCTGGATACTCATCTACATGGAATGCTGATTTCTACGGAACTGGTAAATATAAAGGGTATCTAAAGGGTACGACGGTGTATATAGTCGGCGATGGACATGGGTCTATTACACTTTACCCCGGTGTCTTCAATCCATCATCGAATGATGGAAACAACTGGGGTTCAGGCTGCACATACTTTTATCAATGTTACAACCTTGCGAATATCACAGGCCTCACGCTGCTTGACACAAGTCATGTTGTTAATATGGCAAGTATGTTTTCTGGCTGCACCAGTCTTCAAAGCGTTGACCTTTCAAACTTCAACACAAGCAACGTAAGATGCATGAGGCTCATGTTTAGCAGATGCGACAGCCTGCAAACGATAGACATCAGGAATTTTGACACATCCAAATGCGTGAGTCTTTCGTGGATGTTTACCGGGAATCTGTCTTTGAGTGGTGCCCCGTCGATACCTTCAACCGGGGTGGCACTGCAGAATCTGTATTTACCGTCCAACTTCGTCACAAGTACGTGCCTTTCGACGACCGGTATGTTTTCTAATTGCAAAAACCTGACTTCGATCGACCTCAGTAAGTTCAATACTTCATCGTGTACAGAGATGTACTCAATGTTCACCGGCTGTTCAGGGTTAACGTCGCTGCAAACAACGTATTTGAATACATCATCATGCACAAATGTAAGCTATATGTTCTCCGGCTGCACTGGGTTAACGTCTCTTGATCTAAGTTCGTTCAACACTTCCAACGTCGGGAACACGACACAGATGTTCAACGAATGTTCGAACCTGGCTACGATATACGCTAGCACCGGCTGGAATATGAACAACGTCACAACGAGTACGAATATGTTTAAAGGCTGCACACGGCTGCCGAACTACAATGCTTCGTATCTCGACAAAACACGTGCGCATTACAACTCCGGTGGTTACCTGACATATAAGGCAGCAAAATCCATGTCTATCAACAGCACCAACAACGTGGTCAACGGATACGATATCCACTGATCGCGTAAAGATATGACAAGGCACCCTTCGGGGTGCTTTGTTGTTTTACCGGGAAAAGCTGGGCTTAAAAGCGGAAGAGAAAATGTGCTAAAAGTGATATAATATAAGGCCATAAACGTAAGGAGTATAGCGAATGAAGAGATTGTTATGCATGATGATGGCCGCTGTCTTAGCTTCGTCAAGTCTTTGCGGATGCGCACAAAAGGCGGCGGCGGCTGATGATTCGGCACACGGAAGCGGAGTCGTTACGCTCGCGGCAAGTGCTGCCGCGGTGATGACGGGAAAGCTTTTGGCGGATATCGAGGAAGTCGCGTTCGATGCGCAGTATCCGGTGAGGTTCGCGCATGAAGAGACAGGCGCGAAGGTGAGGATGCGCGGGAACAGGGCGTACGTGAGCATCAGGGAGATCGCCCCGATGCTCAAAGGAACCTTCACTCTGAATAAAGACGATCTATCGTTCCCGCTGTTAAAAGATAAGGAAGGCGTCTACGTGAGCCTTTCCGACGTCGCAAAGTTGTGCGGGATCTACGCCGTATTCAGGAGCGATCTGGAAGAAGTGGAGCTGTTCCGCCTGACGACGGATTTTCCTAAGATAGAAAAGGGCCAGGGTAAAAAGGTCGCGTATTTCAGAATGGAAGACATCATGGCGGATCCTTCTCTAGATGGAAGGTTCACGCACGCGTATCTCGAGCGTATCAGGCTGGAAGGATTGTTTCTCTCAGAGAACACGGATGGCTTCTACGTCGGCTGGATACCGAAGTTCGTGGATCCAGTGAAAGGGATCAGCGTAGACGTGAGCAGAGACTTTTCTTTCCACGCAGCGGACTTCGTATATACGCTGGACATCCTTCAGAACTGCGGCGGTAAGCTCTTGCTGCACGGATACACCCACCAGTACGCGAATGAGGTGAGTGCGGACGGAAGCGAGTTCGCCCCCAAATGCGGACTTACCAGGGAACAGGCGGCGGAGAGGATGGACGAGGCCCTTCGCATATGCAGCGACATGGGATACGAAACGGACATCTTCGAGTTTCCGCATTACGAGTCGACGGGCCCTGCGAGAAGGGAAGCGGAAGCGAGGTTCAGTGTGATATATGAACAGGATCCTGAAGCAAAGAGCCGCGGGCTCATCGCGTCAAGGAAGGTGAACGGAAGGATGGTCTATTACGTTCCGACTCCTGCCGATCACGTTCATTCGGAATACGACGCGAAGGGGATCTTAAGAAGGATCGAAGCAGCAGAAGGAACCCGCGTCATACAGAGCCTGTTCTTCCATCCGGTGATAGACTACGGAAGGACGATCATAAGGGAAGATGGAAGAGAGCGCATATACAGGCTGGATGAAGACAGGAACATCACGTACATGATACTGAAAAAATGGGATGAACTCGGCTATAGAGCAGGCCCGTTCGACTTTCTGTAGATAAGGATGGAGAAAATAAGAGATGAATAGGAATGATTCGCTGGGCAAAAGGATGAAGGAATACGAGTTTCTCCAAAGACCGTTTCTGATGCTGAGATGCCCGAAAGTCATCAGGGTGGACATGAAGGCGGGACACAGCTTCACGAGGGGCTTCGAAAGGCCGTTCGATGAGATCTTCGCGCAATGCATGTGCGAAACAGCGAAAGCGCTGTGCCGGCAGATCAACGGGGCGGTGTTCGCGTTCGTTCAGTCGGATGAGATCAGTGTCATCATCAATGATATGAAGGATCCGGCATCTCCTAACTGCTTTTTCAACGGCAACGTGAACAAGATCGTGAGCGTCGCAGCTTCGATCGCGACAGCGGAGTTCAACAAGGCTTACTTCCGTCTGGTGCAGCCGATACCGGAATTCCATAAGAGGGAGAAGTACGCGGCGAACTTCTTTAAAGCCCTGTTCGACGCGAGAGTCTTTTGTCTTCCGAACGTAAAGGAAGTGTACAACTACGTGCTGTGGCGGCAAAACGACGCATCAATCAACTCGGTGCAGATGGCAGCTCACGCGGTGTTTGATGAAGAAGACGTGCGCGGCAAGGACCTTTCAGAACTGCAGGACATGCTCATGCTCAGGCAGGGCATCAACTGGAACGATTACCAGGAATACTTCAAAAGGGGCGGCCTGGTCGCCAGGGTCCCGTTCACAAAGAGGTCCCCTGACGGAACGAAAGAAGTCGTAAGGAAAAAGTGGGCAAGGGTGGAAACTCCCATCTTCTCGCAGGATCCAGAGTTCGCGGCGAAGCTCTTTGAAGAGGAAGCGAAGCTAAAAGAGACAGGATTCCTGGGAACCGGAAGCAGCGTGAAAGGAGAAGTTTATGAATGACGATTTAAGACCAGAAGAAAAGGAAGAAAGCGAAGCTCTGAACGATTTTCTCTTGAGCAGATACGAAGAACCGGCTGCGCAAGTTCAGGAAGCAGAACCCGAAAGGGACGCGAAAGAAACGGAAAGAAGCGGGTTGGAAGAAAGCCTGGCTGAAACGAACGCGCTGCTTAAAGGGCTCAAGAAAGAACTGCACATGATCAACTCGATGGTGATCTTTACGTGCGTGATGATGGCGCTCGCTTTGGTCGTCGCCGTCGTTGCAGCGGCAAAGGGTTATGCCGCCATCATGGATATGGCAGAGAGTCTGGATTCCTTGACGGACATCAACAGCCTGGATGGACTCAGCAACTGGTTCTTCTGACGAAGGGTATGATATAATAGAAGAAAAGAAACGCAGCCGGATCTTCGGATCCGGTTTTTCTTTACGAAAACACGGGCGGAAAAATAAGAAGAACTTCCTGCGGCGGGAAATAAGAGGCTTATTGATCGGGGGGCGGGAAGTACTTTTGGCGGAAGGATATTTTACATTTTGAAAAAAAGTTGTTATTATTTGCTATCTGTGGGTAAAAATGATTTGCTAAAACAGAATAATAATGATATAATATAAGTGTCCCTTAAAGAGGGAAGGTTGATTTGACAGATTTTGGATTCTGATAACGTTTGTATTTCTGATAAGGAGTTGAACTGATTTGAATATCGCAAAGATCCAGACAGACGCGGTAAAGCTGTGGCTGAAGAACAAACAAAAAGGAAAAGTGATGAATTCCATCTGGGGAAGATGGGACGGAAAACTGGTCATCTCCCCGGACGGTAAAGGATACGTACTTTACGTGATCGATGAAGAAGATAACGCCATCAATCCCAGCAAGATCGGAGACATGGTGTGGAACCTGGAAGTCATCTTCGGCCGGGAAGGCTACCGCGACGTGACGGAAGTCTCCTATAAAGACGAGGAAAAAAGATGCCGGGCATTCAAGACTGATTCCGGCACGGTCTACGCGGACGACAAGATGTTCGCGGCGTTCACGGATAACGTGACTTACAAGGCAAGGACTGCAGTCGACCCGGTAATGGTCTACGAGAATGGCGCTCTTTGCGGCGTCGTGATGCCCGTCGTGTTCGCAGACGATGCGGCAAAGCAGAGCGAGGCGCCAAAAAAGGATGAGGCGGCAAAGCAGGCTCCGGCAAAGACGGAAGGAAAGCCCCAAGAAGCCCCAAAACAGGCCCATAGCGAAGAGAAAGGCACCGGAGCGGTAAACTGTACCGAAAAAGAAGAAGAGCCCGTTGATGAGGCGAAATTTGACGAACCGGAAACCGACGACGGCGAATATTACACGCTGCCCAAAGCCGAGAGAGGAGAGTTTTATGAGTCAGACGACATCATGTTCTAAGTGTAAGGCCCTGGAAGCCGCGTACGGAAAGTACAGGTGCTCCCTGGGCTTCAAGATCGACGCCAATACGCTGCAGCCGATGCAGGAATGCCCCCGTCCGCTGACGTACCTTCAGCTGATGGAATGCAAGGAAAACATCAAGTCGTACTGAGGCATGGACATGAACGAAAATCTGCTGAAAAAGACGGCTGATTTCAAGGTCGGCGACGAGGTGATCTATAACGGGAAGGCCAAGATGGTGGTGACGACGGACTCCATGAGCGCTTACATGAAAGCCATGGACCTCTTCGGAGACTCCCATCTCGTATACAAGGGTTCGTGCAGGCACACGGGAAGAAACTTCCCGCAGATCGGGGAAGTGATAAGGGCGATGCGCTCAGGGTGATCCCATGAAAAAAGACAAAGCTGTGCAAGGTCAACTGGAAGCAGAGGAGTTTACCGAGTAATGAAATACGCAAAAGAGATGGAATTTATCTCCGGAGAAGTAAAAAAAGCATTTCGCGCGTACGGCACAGAGGATCTGAAGCAGATCGAACAGAAGTCGCCGTTCGACCTGGTGACGGAAGTGGACCGGCAAATCGAGGCACATCTGTCCGAGGCGATCGAACGGGCGTTCCCGGGTGACCGCATCCACGGCGAGGAGATGTCGAGTTCTACGGCGGTCAGCGGTAGGACGTGGACGATCGACCCGATCGACGGCACGTGCAACATGGCGGCTGGCATTAAGCTGTACGGCACCCAGTGCTCGATGATCGAGGACGGAGAGATCGTGTTGGCATATATCTATCTGCCGTTCTTCGGCGAGGAAGTCTCCGCCGTGAAGGGGGAAGGGTGCCGCCTGAACGGAAAGCAGGTCTTCGCGAAGAAGGACTGCCCGCTGAACAGCGCGGTGATCAGCTTTGGCGACTATCCGCACAAGGTCTCTTCGCAAATCGCGGACTGGCAGCACAACGCGATCCGGCAGCTGTACGGAAAGGTCGAAAAGATCCGGATGTTCGGCGCGGCTTGCCTGGACTTTTCCTTTGTGGCGACAGGGCGGACAGCCGGAACGGTCGTGATCACGGACAACCTGTGGGACATTGCGCCGGGGATTTTGTTATGCGAAGAGGCCGGCGCGATCGTGACCGACATGCGCGGCGTGAAATACAAGCTGGGTTCGAGCGGCGTGATCGTTGGAGCGGATGAGAACATCTGCGGAAATCTGGTGTCGGCGTTCGAGCACAGGGGGACGTGAATCCGCTGAAGGCAGGGAAGGCGTACGACAGCGTGCAGGTGAAGGCACTGACGGACAAGTACGGAAACGACTGCGGAATAGAGATGAAGTTCATCGGCGCGGACGAAAAGGAGACTCTCGCGAACGCCTTAAGGTTCGCGGCGGATGAGATAGAAAAAGGATAACACACAGGCAAGGGAAGATGAAAAAGATATTCATACTGGACCTGGCGTTTGCGAATGCAGTTCAGGAAAAGAAAAGCGAGGTAATGGAAGAAATAGACGCTCTGGTCGGAAAAGACGCCGAGGTTCTGTATTACTGCGGATACGAAAAGGTCAAAAGCAACAAAATAGAAGCGTTTGCGCTTAAGTATGCAGCAACCAGAGAACTGAAGACAAAGGAGTTCGAGATCGACTGGACGGATTTCAGCGAACCGTGCATAAGGAAAACGAATTATCTGGACCAGGAATACAACGCAGCCGCATTCCTGCACAGAAACAGAAAAATCCTTCAGGAGATGAAGGATAACGAAGGCGGGTGCCTGCTGATAGTGGTAAGGGATGAAAGCACAAGAGAACCTTCGCGTAATTACATGAAATCAGAAGCGGATCTCATCTCAGCCGCTGCCGAACTGCAGGTGCCGGTAGAAAACATACTCATCGAAGGTGTGGATGATGTCAGAAAGTACAAAGGAAGATATGAGTATGACGGAAACGAAGACTTCCTCTACGACACTTACGTAAAGAAGCACAAGAGAAGATTCACGGGCCTGGAAATTGAAACGACGGAATATGAATTCGGACCCGCAGATTTCGAGATAACGGCAGAGGTCGGAACGAGCGATTCGCGAAACACGAAATCAAAAGACGTCCGCACGTACGCAAGCATGGAATTCGGGGATTCTGGCAATGCCATAATCGATTCGATAAGAAACGACGACGGCCGGATATGCGGAATCAAGATAAAGCTGAGGGGGGAAAGAGAGAAACAGACACTCCTCAAAGCCTTGATGTGCATAGTCGACCAGATAGACAGGCAGTAACGAACAAAAGACATAAATACGCAAAACGGCCGCAAAGCGGCGCAAAGTAAAAGGAGTAAGCATGGCAGAAGTAACAATGAACGAAAAAGACAAGGCGCTGGAAGCGGCGCTGGGACAGATCAACAAGAAGTTCGGACAGGGTTCCGTGATGATGCTGGGCGGGGCATCGAATCTCGACATCGAGGCGATTCCAATGGGCTCTATCAGCCTGGATGTGGCGACGGGCATCGGCGGAGTCCCCAAGGGCAGGATCATCGAGATTTTCGGGCCCGAGTCTTCCGGCAAGACCACTCTGGCGCTGCACATCGTGTCGGAAGCCCAGAAGCAGGGCGGAAGATGCGCGTACATCGACGTCGAGAACGCGCTGGATCCCATATACGCACGCAACATCGGGGTGGATATCAACTCCCTTCTGGTATCCCAGCCTGATACGGGCGAAGACGCGCTGGAGATCTGCGAGACGCTCGTGAGGTCTGCCGCGATCTCGGTTGTCGTGGTGGACTCCGTGGCGGCTCTCGTCCCCAAGGCGGAAGTGCAGGGCGACATGGGAGATTCCCACGTGGGGCTTCAGGCAAGGCTGATGTCACAGGCTTTAAGAAAGCTGGCGGGCGTGGCGAATAAGACCGGCACCACGATCATCTTCATCAACCAGCTGAGAGAAAAGATCGGCATCATGTTCGGTAACCCCGAGACCACGACGGGCGGAAGAGCCTTGAAGTTCTATGCTTCCATGAGAATGGACGTGAGAAGGATCGAAGCGATCAAAACAGGCGACGTGGTGATCGGAAACCGCACCCGCGTCAAGATCGTGAAGAACAAGGTGGCTCCGCCATTCAAGAGCTGCGAGTTCGACATCACCTACGGCAAGGGCATCTCGCTCTCCGGCGATGTTCTGGACACCGCGGTATCCAAGGGCATCGTCGAAAAGTCCGGCGCGTGGTACTCCTACGCAGGAAACCGCATCGGCCAGGGAAGAGAGAACGTCAAGAAGTTCCTTGAGGAACATTCTGACGTGCTGGCGGAGATCAGGGAAGCCGTCATGAAGACGACGGTCCCCGTGAAGGTCGACGAAGACGGCGTGATCGTAGAAGAGTAAAAGCAGGCGGCAGGGGAAGGCCATCGCCTTCTCCTGCATACGCTGTGGCGGAAAGGAATCAAAGATGGGCGAAAACATCAGGCTAAAGCGCTGCCCGTTCTGCGGCGGCCATGTGAAGATGGTCACGAGATCCGGCTCCCTCACGTACACGAAGTACTATTCCATCGAACATCTCGGAAAGTGCCCCCTGGAGATCATCTGCACAGGGGATACGCCGGAAGAGACGGCGGGAAAGTGGAACGGCCAGCTGCAGGCGAACTGGTAAGCGGATCGCGCTGAATGCGCAGGAAAAAGATAAAATATGGCAATAGTTTACAGATACGTCGACATGCATGACAAAAGCGTAAGATACATAGGCATGGTCGAAGGTGAAGAAGCGACTCTCAGATCGAAAATGCGCGAGCACGAAAAGGAATGGTGGCATGATCTGGGCACATGGAGAGTCGACGTGATCAACAAAACCTTAAGAAAAGAAGAGGCACAGATCCTGGAAAAGCTGATGATCAGCACATGTGACCCGAAGCAGCTTTACAACAAGGAGATCCCCGGGCTCACGCCGCTGGAGAAAAGGCTGCAGATAAAGCCTCGCTGGATCTCGTTTACGGAAGACGGACAGCCGGTGTACCACTGCAGATCGATCAGGGAAGTCTGCACGTACGGGATAGCAGGATTAAGGATGGACGTGATCCCCTGGGCTAAGGGTGTGACGGAAGATGAGGTGGAAAGCCTCACGATCCCACTAAATAACATGGCTCTCGTGACGAAGGGACAGGCAGGGGAAGTGAAAAGCTACGAAGACATCGGGCGCTACATCTGCCCGCTGGACAGGTTCTGGCTGGCGATGAGGAGCGTGGTCTTCGGAAAAAGCGAAGAAAAGCAGAAGGTAACGGGGCAGAAGGCGGCGCGGCAGCTGCTGTACGAAACGCCTGACATCGACCTTTCGGTCAGGATATCGACGGGAACGAATGACGCGGCGTCTTCGATAACGATGCTCGGAAAAGACGAGCTGCAGCTTTATTGCTGGGTGTGCAGGGACGTGCAGTCCGGAGTGCTGGTCGCGATGAACAGGGCGGACGTGGAGCGTCTGATCGGCTGAAGAGGCGATTTGCCCGACCGCAATATGTATGATATAATATACATAAAAGACGGAAGTTATTTTTTGCTCTGAAGTTGAAGAAAAGACATTGGAATGCATTGATATACATACTCAAGAGGTGATCAACATTAAAACGTCTGTATATAACAAAAGAATGCCGGTGGAGATGTATAATCCGCCGACGCAGAAACAAAAAGACGATCTGCTGGCTTTGTCTTCCCAGGGTGCGACCCTGGCGGAGATGAGCGCATCTACTGGAATAAGAGAGACTGTCCTTCTGGGAGTTCTGAAGGATCTGGGCGTAAGACCTGAACCGGATGATGCGGCCCCAGCGAAGCTCCTTCGCAACGCGGAGATCAGAAGGCTGTATATCGACGGCGTCAGAGGAGCCGACATCGCAAGGGAATACATGCTTACCCGCCAGCGGGTCATGCAGATCGTCATGGGGAAGAACAAGGCCTTCCGCGAAGACGTGATGAAGGCAGTCAAAGAGCGGGTGGAAAAGGAAGAGTCTGAACTCAGGAAAGCCATCGTCTCGATGTACGAAAATGGCAGCTCCATCGCAGAGATCCAAAGAGAGCTCGGATGCGACCACGGCCTCGTGTGCCGGGTCGTGAGATCGAGCGCCTGCTATCAGGAAAAGGCCGAGATCAAAAGCCACGTCATGCGGCTGTACAAGGCCGGTCTGAAGTACAAGGAGATCTCGAAGCTGACGGAACTGAGCTACATCAAGGTGAAGAGCATCATCGAGCACTCGATCAAAGCAGGAAAGCTGGAACCCAGAAGAACGAGGGAAGGCGTGAGAAAGCGCGACGAAGTGCTGATCGAGGAGTTCAAGGCGGGAATGAGCCGGCAGGCTCTTGCGGACAAATACGGTCTGCAGCTTCCTGCGATCAACGCCATCATCTCCAAAAGAGGCGCGTCAAACAAAGCGAAGAACAAGGAATACACACCGCGTCCGGAATACTTCGAGATCATGAAGATGAGCAAGGACGGAATCCCGCAGGTACAGATCGCGCAGAAGTTCGAAACGACGCAGGCGAACGTGAGCAGGATCCTGAAGGTCATGAGGGACAAGGGATACTGGGAAGGAGAAGAAAAATGACTACATACCCCGTAACAAGAGCAGCTCTGAAAGTGACGCTGGACCCCGGAGCATACATGCCGGAAAGAGCGTATGAGTACGACGCAGGAATGGACATCAGAACGCCGGAAAGGCTGGTGGTGCCGGCGCACGGAAGCGTTCCCGTCGACACGGGCATCCACATGATGATCCCTTACGGCTACGCGGGCTTCATCAAGAGCAAGAGCGGGCTGAACGTAAGAAGAGGCATCAATACGGAAGGCGTCATCGACGCCGGTTACACCGGAAGCATCGTCGTGAAGGTCTACAATCACTCAGAGACAGAGCACATCTTCGAGGTCGGAGACAAGATCACCCAGCTCGTGATCCTTCCGGTCCTCATCGCATATCCAGTAGAGGTGGACGACTTAGATGAAGAAACTGAAAGAGGTTCTGCCGGGTTCGGCAGCACGGGCGACTGATACGTTCGAACCATACGAGCAGGTCGTGATGCGCGACTTGAAATATCTTGTGGTTCAGGCGACGATAAGAGAAAGGATAGCCAGAGACCCGGTAGTGAATCTGACGCAGCTTGAGGACGTCATAAACAGGAAGTATCTGGAAGGATACAGGCTGCATTCCGTCTCGCGCATCGAGGTGCTGGTGAAGGGAAACCCATTCATGGGGGACACGATCAGGGTCGTTCTGGTATTCGAAAGGATGGATGAGCAGGATGCTTAAGGATAAGGTGAACGCGTACGTTACCTTCAAGCTGGTGGATGATCCCCAGATCCCGTCCCGGGAAAAGATCGCGGCCATCAGGATGGTTGCGGACGAAAGTCTTGAATACGTGGATGAAGCATACGTAAGAAAAGCATTTATCTGGCTCTGCGACTACGCTTCCCATGCGTCCAAAAGAGGCATGAATCCGGACGAAAAGAAAAGAAGCGGACGAATGCTCTCATCGCCCCAGTACGGCTGGTGCACGATGAGCCTGCTTCTTGCTGACGGACGGCTCATGAGAAAGGCATGCTCATACGTGACTTACGTTCCGATGGAACTGTGCGAGTGCTTCATAAAGTACGGCGAGGAAAACCACGCCATGTGCGAAGTGGACGGAGAGTCGTCCGGCACGGCGGTGCTCGTACTCGATAACGGCGTCGCGTACTTTTGCAATGACGCGGACATCGAGTCCGTGAAGTCAGGGGAAGCGGATATTGAAAAATTGAAGTCGACTCCGCAGGAGCTGGCAAGAGATCTTCTCTACGACCTCAAGGGCAGGGAAGGCGAGTGGTGCCAGTTCCAGGCCATCGGCCCCGAAGACGACATCGAAAAACTCAAGGCGGACCTCGAATATTCCGTCGGAAAACTCGAGGACTACGTAAACCGCGCGTTCAGTGAAAAGGATGATAAAGATGAAAAGAAAAGTGTATAGATTTACGGCGCTGCTGCTGTGCTTAGGTCTGGCGCTGTCTCTTTCTGCGTGTACGAGTAAGCCGAAGGAAGATGATACTGCGGAAGGTCCGGGCATCGTGGAAGAAGCGGCAGGTCTCATCGCGGGAGCAGAAGAAAGCTCAAGCTACATGCTGACTGACCCTGAAGAGATCGAAGCCGCGTTCGGCGCCTTCCTGAAAGGCGAGACGAAAGCGAAGACCCGCGTGTACACGAACGGGTTTTCGGCGGGCGACGAGTTTACGATCACGGAACTGAGAAACAGGTTCACCGAATACGGGCAGCTTGATTTCCCGTCGTTTGAGTTCAAGGGTGCACAGTCCGCTTATGTGGACTGCGGCGGCGACGGAGCGAAAGAGCTTGCGGTGCAGTTCGTTTATGAAGTAAATGGGCAGGAAGAGGCTGAGGAGCTCAGCCATTTCTTTGTATTCAAGGCATTCTCGGACGGGATCGAGCTTCTGGATGAAGACGAAAACTTCGGAAGCTACTACGCTATCTTAAACCAGTACGGAATGATCATCACAGAGTATCCCAGCGACACGATCAGCTTTGCGGATTCCGTCAGACGTATCACCGCAGGCGGCAGCGTGGAATACATCTACACGGTGAACTACGTGTACGACCTGGTGAGAGCCGTGATCCCGTCTTACTATCTGCCGCAGGATCTGACGGGGGATGATTACCCCAAGGCGGAGACGGCAGCGAACGGATACGAAGTCGACGCGTACAGCTTCGTAGAGCTCAAAGACGACAACTACGGCGAATACATCGATTCATTCTCCTTCGTCTTCATGGACAGCGAAGGAAACGACACGTCTCCGGACCCGGAGTTCGCAAAGTTCTATGAAGAAGCAGGAGTGGATATACTCACTTCCGCGCAGGCGAAAGAGAAGGTAATGTCCCTTTACAGGGATGCCGGGCTCACGGAAGTCGAACTGCATTCGCTGGGTGCTGACTGGGAACCCTTCGATATGCCCGAATAGGGATAAAGCGGCAAGGACGGCGAGCCGAGGCCACTCGAAGGCGAGCCGTCCGAACGTAACCAAAACATAATTTTCAAATGAATAAAAGAAGGGAGCAATGATCATGAAGAGGTTATTGAGCGTACTGCTGGCAGCAGCGCTCATCATCGGATGCATGCCGCTTTCGGTACACGCAGTTCAGGTGCCGAACGCGACGCACATCAGCATCTACGGTCAAGGATACAACGCAGCGGCGGACTTTGAAGACCCGGCAGGAAAGTATTCGTACGATGCCGCAACGCACACTCTGACGCTGAGCGGCTTCACGTCGGACGGACAGTGGTCGAGGCCTGACGTGGGAGACTACGACACGGAAACGAGCATCTACGCAAACGGAAGCCTGGTAATCGCCCTGGAAGGCGATAACGTCATCGAAATGACGAAACAGGGAACGTACACGGAACTGTTTTGCGGAATCGCAGTTGATGGCGGAGACTTAACGATCAACGGATCCGGCACGCTGACGATCACGATGCACGACGCGACAGGAAATTACCTGGATGCCAATGCCGGAATCTTTGTCGCCCGCAAATATGACAGCTCGCAAAGCGCGTACTGCGGCGGAAGTCTTTCGATCAACAATGCGCAGGTAACGGTCTCGTGCGGCAGCGTTGTCACAAAGACGTGGAATGATACATATTGGTCCGCAAGCGGTGCGCGTTATTCGTACGGATTGTACGCAGATGAGATCGTATACATCGCAAATTCGACGGTCGAGGCGACTGCGGGAGATTCGCGCTATTACGGATACGCGGTCAAAGCAGGCAGCGGATTGAACGTTGCGGGCAGCACGCTGACGGTAAACTCTGACTGGGTATATGACTACGAGTCGTACTGCGTATACACGAGCGGCTGCACGACCATAAGTGACAGCCTTGTGACGGCAAATATCAGCGATTCGAATGACGGAGCATACGGTCTGTATTCGGGAGACGATATGACTGTCACAGGCGGCTCGCAGGTAATGATCCAATCAGCAGCGCAGGTTACAACGCATGCATGCGGTATGTATGCCGCGGACCTTATCGCAAACAATGCTCAGATCGATGTGGATCTCGGTGTCACGAATGGCAGCGACGGTGTCGTAGTCGGATATACGGGCGCGGTAAGCGGGTCTAAGTTCAATATTGCGATCGGCGAATCGACTGACGCGGAAAACGTCGGTATGGAGATCGGATCGCAGGGCGGAAGTTCATCAGGATTCATCGCAAATAACTGCGAATTCAACGTGACGGTAGCGCCGTCCAGATCTCAGAGTGAAAGCCGCAGCGGAAAAGCGATCGGCATGATGGTAACGTACGGCGATGTCGATTTTATTCACTGTGATATCGATCTGGATGTCACGAGCTCGGCGAGCTACAAACCGTACAACGCATACGGGATCTACATCGAGAACCCGAATTACTACTACCCGTCCAGAGGCGGAGACCTCACTATCGAGGGCGACAGCGAACTGGATATCGAGATCGGAGATGTAGTCAATGACGCGGGCGGCATCTACATGTCTTCCAATGTTCTAAATGGTGATGATTCCAAGATCACCATCAAGACCGGTGAGGCGAAAGAAGCCACATATTCAAGCACGGATGGCATCGATGCGAAAGGCTTCGACCTGACCGGCTGTGAACTGACGATCGAATCGGGTGAAGCAAACGACGGATGCAGATGCATCTACGTTTATGATGATACTGCGGAAAAGACTTTCGATAATTGTAAAGTAAGCCTGACGGCGAACGGTGCTTCGAACTACAGTTCCACCGGGATGTATTCCGGCGGACGCTCTCCGTTCAAGGTAAAGAACGGCACGGACCTGTCGGTCGAAGTAAAAACGAGCGAAGCCACGTACGGCATCGAAAGCTGGGGCGGACTGACGATCGAAGACAGTACGGTGACGGTCACGACGGCCGATGCGACGCAGGACAGCAGCTACGGCATCAACGCGCCGAGCGACAACAGGGGCGTTGTGGCATCGGTCAAGAACAGTACGGTAACAGTAAGCGCCGGTAAAGCGGGTCCGAATGCGAGCTGGTCAGCCTCGATCGGTTGGTCTTCCTACAAGGGCTTTGATATCGATGAAGACAGTACTGTAACAGTAACAGCAGGCGGCAACGCCGGCACGCAGTGCATCGGCATGGCTGTATATGACGGAGAACCGATCAACCTGGCCGGAACGGTCACAGTGAAGGCCGGAAACGTTGTTGGTGATGATGCGAGAGGAAGCTTCGGACTCGTGACGAATCTCGGATCTGATGCGACGCTGACTATTCCTGGCACATTCACAGCGCAGGGGTATGACAGAGCGATAACCGGTGGTTGGACATCCGGAAGTTTCGGTAACACGAATATTGAAGCAGAAAATATCTTAGCAGGTGTAGCATATGATGGCTCGGATG
>JAIKZT010000292.1 GCA_024682015.1 Clostridia bacterium | reverse complement strand
TCCCGGGCGACCCATGCCAGATACAGCTTTGGATCGAAGGGCACCGTGTTCGTCAGGATGGGGTTGATCTCTGCCGCTCGCAGCTCGCGGATGCAGGCGCGGATGTGCCGCAGGAATTCCGGCAGCGGCAGGGCCTCCCCGTGCTCGCCCTCCGGATCGGCGGAGATATCCGCCCACGGATAGCTGCAGTCGTTGCCGCCGAATTCGATCACCGCGTAATCGCAGCGCATGCCGTTCTGCAGATCCCTGGTCAGCCGTTCGTGTCCCTTGTCCGCGCAGGAGCCGAAGTAGCTCCTGTTTCGCAATTCCAAGCCGAATTCCCGGGAAAAGCGCTGCAGGTATTCCGGATTCGTATGATATCTGCCGTCCTCCCACAGGACGAATTTCAGGAGAGAATCGCCGTAGATCGCCGCCTTCATCAAACCGTCTCCCCTGCCGCAGTTACGGGCGCAGCTGCTGACCAGCCGTTAGTCGGCGGATCTGCCGCCGCGAAGCGCAGCCGGCCGGGAACGACCTCGGCGCGGAAGCTGGTGCCTTCCACAACTTCGCCATCCAGGGAAACGATGAATCCCGGATCGCCCTCCACCTCAATGACTCTGCCTCTTCTGTATTGGATGAGCTCCGTGAACCGGGGATCCGTCAGATGCTGCCCGGTTTTATACGCGTTCATCAGGGTGAGGAAGCGCAGACGGGATACCGGCTTCACGAGACAGATCTCCGCAAGGCCATCATCCAGGATGCTTCTCGGCGCGCACCGGTATGAGCCGCCGACATACTCCCCACAGGCCACGGTGCAAAGCAGCATGTCCCCGCTGTGGAATTCTTCTCCGTCCACGCGGATACTGCAGGGCGTACGCATGGAAAAGATGAGCGCCTTTGCCACGCCCGTGGGATATGCATTGCGTCCGCCGATCACGGCTTTTTCCTTCACCTCATTCATGGTCTTTGCCACGGCGGAATCCAGGCCGAAATGGAATGCGTTTACACACCATCTGTCGTTGACACGCAGAACGTCCACGGGATGGGGTTCAGCCCGCAGGATGGTTTCCACGTCCGTAAAGCGGCTTTTTCCGCCGAACACCTTGATATAGTCGTTTCCGCTGCCCAGGGCAAACACCGTCATGCAGGCATTGTCAACGCTGAGAACGCCGTTCGCCACCGCATTTACGGTCCCGTCTCCCCCGCAGGCGACAAAGCACAGCTCTTCCTCCGGCGCCGCTTCCGCGCGCTGCCGGATCATCTCCACAGTTTCCTGTGCGCTTCCCGGCAGCAGGATCTCACAGCCGGGCCTGTCCTTCACTTGCTCCCTTACCGCTGCCAGGCCTTTTCCTTTTCCGGCGGTCGGGTTGACGACGAATACGTGTTTCATACCATCACCAGTCAGTTTTTCTTCATCCTATCACATACGGCTCGGTGATTCAAGGACCGCAAACAAATACAGACCGGACGGATGCGTTCCGTTCGGTCTGTATGGATCGCTGCAGGGACTCAGGTGCGATCGTAGGAATCCAGGGCAACGGTCAGGGCGTCCGCAACGCCGTTGATGCCCACAGTCATCAGAGTCAGCAGGATCGCGCCCTTGACTTCGTCCCTGGTGGCGCCGGCTTTCTTGGCAAAACCGGCATGCGCCGCCACGGATCCGATGGCGCCGCGGGAGGCCTGGATCGCCATATAGATCAGCTGGAAGGTCTTTTCGTCCAGGCCGGTGTTCTTCATCAGGCAGCCGACGAATTCATTGAACCCCTTGAAGGTTTCCGGAGATTCATTCTGCCATACCGCAAAGAAATTATCATTCGCCATTGTACATTTCCTCCTTTGACCAAAATGATTGATACTAAAGCGCCCGAGTGCTGGCGCACTCGGGCGTTTGATCAACTTGGTATCTTATTTCTCCCAGTCGGCCTTCAGCTTGTTGGCCAGCTCAGCGGCGGAGGCGGCATCCTCGGAGTAGCCGTCAGCACCGATCTCGTCGGCAAAAGCCTGGGTAACAGGGGCGCCGCCGATCATGATCTTCACGGTGTCGCGCAGGCCGGAAGCCTTGATGGCCTCGATGGTGTCCTTGATGGCGGGCATGGTGGTGGTCAGCAGAGCGGAGAGAGCAACGATCTTGCAGTCGGGGTTGGCCTTCATGCACTCGATGAACTTCTCGGCGGGCACGTCGACGCCAAGGTCGATGACCTCAAAGCCAGCGCCCTCGATCATCATGCCGACATCGGCAAGAACCTCGTCGGCATGATGATCGAGGGCGCTGGCTTTGAGGTCATCGACCTTGGCGTC
>JAIKZT010000262.1 GCA_024682015.1 Clostridia bacterium | reverse complement strand
CGTACTTTGAAGGCGTTGCCTGGTACGACGAGACCGAGAACGAATGGGTCGAAACAGGAAAGTTCAACTACTTTGTGCAGGATCACGTCTACACCGTGTTCGTCCACGTTGAAGCGCTGGGGGATCGCCGGTTCGTCTACCAAGACGGCGTCTACGAGGTCACCGCGCGGGTCAACGACGATCCCAACTGCTCCATCGAGATGAGCATCTTCGGCACTTTCAACGTCACTCCGCCAGGCAAAGACATCATCATCAGCCACACCTTCGATCCCTGTCCCTGCGCTCAGATCCGCGACATCGACGTTGCGCTCGCAGATCCGCTTCCGGGTCTGCCCATCAGCCATGAGCCGGCCGTGGAGGAAGAGGCGCTGTACAGTCTCGTGACGGACGAAGCGGAGTATCCCGGCGGGGTCAGATGGACCGTGTACGACGCCGAACTCGACACCTGGAACGCAGTGGCTCCGGAGACGACCGTAGCGCGCAGCGGCAAATATACCGCATACGTCCTGCTGGAGGTCAAAGATCCGTCCGCCTGGGCTTTCGCGTACAAGACTTCTCAGATCGCTGTGGGTATCGGAGGCGAAGCCGGCGAAGTGGAAGAACTGCTCGGCGGCGGTCAGCGCATCGTCGTCCGCCGCACATACGACGCCGGGGATACGTTCTACGTGTCCGGTGTCAGTTTCAGTTTCCCCGTGGAGGGCGTTGAGCCGTACAACGAAGTGGAAGCGATGTTCACGTTCAACCCTTACCTGCCGACGTACAGGATCGCGGACTATAACGAATATCCGTTCTACGGCGGCGTCGCATGGTCCGACGATACCACGGGCGGGCGGCTTAATCCCGGCGACGTGTTCATCGGAGGCCACCTCTACACCTGCTATATCATCGTTGAACCGGAAGATGGAAACGCATTCACCATGCCGCTGCAGAACATGCTGATCGGCGGCGAATTTGCGGAACTCTGCAATAAGGAGTTCGGGTTCGATCTGACATACGTGGACAACAGTCCCTCGCGCGCGGTGATCAAGCGGTCGTTCAACTTGCCGCTCATCTGGCTCGACGACTTCGACCTGACTATCGATGAGCCCCTCGACGCGGGGTGGATCCGCTGGCCCGATATCACGGATTACCCCGGCTTTGCCATTGTCGATACGGTCTGGACAGATGAGCAGACGGGCGAAGAGATGTCCGGCTTTGATACGTTCGAGGAAGGCCGGCAGTATACCGTCACGTTCACGCTGCGCGTGAAGAACGGCTATGCCTTCCTGCTGGACGGTGAATTCGAGCCGGTCTTTACGGCCAGGGTCAACGGCAATGTGGCAAATAACGGCAAGGTCCCCGGCGAGAATCCCCGCGAGACCGTAACCGTCTCCTACACGTTCACAGCCACGGCGGAGATGATCGAGACCGTCGACGTCGACCTCGCTCCGCCGCTTGCGGGCGAGCATCCGTCCTACGATCCGGATTACTGGGGATATTATACGCCTGTTGATGTCGTATGGACTGATTCCACGACAGGGGATGTTTTAAGCGAAGAGGATACCTTTATCCTCGGCCGCGAATATGTTGCGACGGTTATTCTCGACGCAAATACCGGCTGCCGTTTCAAGACGGTGACGGACGGTGAGACCCTCGTCCCCGACGTCACGGCGGTGCTCAGCGGCAAGGCGCCTTCGGCCATCCTGACCGGTCCGAGCGGGGACGCGACCAGGCAGATCGAGATCCGCGCTGCGTTCACCTGCACGGATGATATACGCTATTTCGAAGTTACGACGACGGGTTATGCGCCCGGCAATACGCCCTCAGGCGTCACGTACAGTTTCCCGGACGGAGCAGGCTACGAGCTGGATAAGGCTGTCTGGTACGATCAGAAGACGAAGACGGCGCTCGGCGGCAGCGATGTGTTTGCGGACGGCGAGACATACACAGTCGACATCCATCTGCGGCGCAGCGGAGCAACGCTCTTCGAGGCTTCCTACGACGCGGACAAGGCCCTCTGGAAACCTGCCTGGTTCACGGAAGGCTCGGCCGACGGCTTGCCTTGCCCAGTCGATAGTTCCGAGGGCAGGGACGCGCGCGATTACGTGCTGCTCACGTTCTATGCGCCGCCCTGCGGCAAGACGCTCGTCGATACCATTGAGATCAATGGGTTTTCGTCCATCGAACTCGGAATGACCCTGCAGGAGTACCGCGACTCGCTCGTGCTCACCGTACCCAAGGACGCGCCGTACGTGCTCGGCGACGTGGTCTGCGGCAGCATGGGTCCGGATGATCCGTTCCAGGCTGCGTCGAATCAGGAGACCGTCTACGTCCCCGTCACGCTGAAGGACGGCTATGCGTTCTGGTCGCTCTACGACTCAGATCTTATAAAGTATTCGACGATATACTATGTGACAGCCACAGCCAACGGAAAAGAGAGCGACTGGCAGCCCCATGGCGACGGACGGTACACGATCCTCGTGTCCGCGACGGTGGCGCAGGTGGTCACAGCTACGTTCGATCCGAACGGCGGCGAGGGCAGCATGCCTGCCGTGCACGTTGGGGTGCTGGATGACTTTGCGCTGCCCGCGTGCGGCTTCACCGCGCCATACGGCAAGGAATTCAGCTGCTGGCGCATCGGCGGCATGGACTGCGCGCCCGGCGATACCGTCGAGGCCAGCATAGATCTGATCGACGCCGGGTTCATCATCACGGCAGTCTGGCAGGACAAGGCCCACATGGTGACCCGCACACTGACCGACAAGGACAGCAGGGAGGTCGTCATCACGGTCACGACGAACACGGGCGACGTGCATACCGCCGGCAAAGCCTCCGCGGCTGAACCGGTCCTTGTGGCCGCATACGACGCCGACGGACGCTTCCTGGGAGTCGTGTGGGTGACCGCTCCGGGCGACGTCAAGGCCGCGGACGCATCCGCGAATTCCCTGACTCTCTTCTGGGTCGACGGCGACTTCAAGCCGAAGGCCGAAGCGGAAGAGGTGCCGATGGAATAATAAACGCCGCAATTTTCCGGCCCCATATCAGCCAATTGGTTGATGCGGGGCCGGTTTTTTGTGTCATAATAGATAGTGGATGAGAGGAAGGGAATGCCATGAAGAATAAAAAACGTTCCATGAAATACCGCATCCTGTGGTTTTTGCTGATTCTCGTGCTGGCCTGTCTGGTTTTACCGGCTGTTCCGGTACATGCCGAGATTCCGGGCAAACTCATCATCTGCGGGGTGTACGTGACCGATGAAAACTGCGCCGACGTCCTCGGGGAAGGCCGCTTTTCCTACGACCCCGCGGAGAACATGCTGACCATCCGGGGAAACGGCAGCTATAAGGATGCAGTCATCGCGAACTACATCCCTGATCTGACTATCTACGTCGCGCGGGACGTGTCGCTTTCTTCCGCCAGCGACGCCGCGCTTCTGATCCGCGCCGACACGACGGTCACCGGACCCGGCCTGCTGACGGCAAAGGGCGACTACGGCTTCCACGTGGATCAGCGCGCGCATCTGACGATCCGGGACGCAAACGTCGACGCGCGGGGCGAGTACTGGGGCATCGACGCGTCCACGGAAAACGACCCCCATGGCGGATGCGATCTGTCCATTGTGAACAGTTATGTCCGCGTCACAGCCAAGGGTTACGGCGCGGTTCAGGATTTCAGCCTCATCGGGATCTCCGGCTGCACGATCACCGAGCCGGAGGGCGGGAAGGTCGTGGGCGGCGCGATCCGGGATAAGGACGGCAAGGGCGTAGCCAAATCCGTCACGATCGAGCCGCCGAAATACGAACTCTGGATCGCGGGGAAGCAGGTGACGCGCTCGAACTGCACAGACGTGCTGTGCAGCGGCACGTTCTCCTACGATCCTGCAGCGAACGTTCTGACCGTGAAGGGCGACTGCACCACGGAAGACATGGCGATCCGCAACGGGATCGAGGACCTGACGGTCTGCGTGGAGAAGGATTCCCGGCTGGAGAGCACCGGGCCGAACACCACGGTCACAAGCTTTCAGAATATGACGGTCACGGGAGCGGGCAGGCTGACGCTGATCTCTGCCACGAGCGGTCTCGCAATCTACGATGACCATACTCTGACGCTGGAGAACGCGAAGCTGCGCGTCGACGCCGCCGCTACCGGCGTCACCTCCGGCTCCGAGCGGGAGAAGCTGATCGTCCGGAGCAGCGAACTCGAGGTGCAGGGCGGAAACCGTGCCTTCGGCGTCTTCGAGGAGCTCACTTTGGACGGCTGCTCTCTCACCGAGCCCGCCGACGGTGAGGTAAAGGGCGGCAGGATCCTGGATGGGGCGGGTGACCTCGCGAAGAAGGTCAGGATCAGCGAGGTGACTTATCCGCTCTGGATCGCCGGGACCCAGGTGACCGAATCGAACTGCGCCAACGTGCTGGGCGACAGCGCGTTCGCCTATGATCCCTATACGAACGTGCTGACGGTGCGGGACAACTGCAGCAGCACGGCGAGCGTGATCAACAACCAGATCCCCGATCTGACGCTCTTCGTCGCGGCGGACGCGACGCTGGAATCCGACGGTCTGAACGCAGTCACGACGAGCCGGGACATGACGATCACCGGGCCGGGAAGTCTGCTGCTGCTCAGTCCCTCGAACAGCGGGATCGTCGTCAGCTCCGGTGCGACCCTGACGATCGGGTACGCGGACGTCTGGGTGGACGCCCGGATCGGCTTCTCCGGCTGGCTCGACGGGGAAAAACTTGTGATCTGCAACAGTTCGGTCACGATAGACGGGAAGGAAGTCGCGATATTCAACTTCACAGGCGGGATCGAACTCGAGGGTTGCGTGTTCACCGAGCCTGCGGGCGCGCTGACCGAGACCGGCACCGTCACGGACGAGGACGGAAACGAGTCCGTGGTCGTCACGATCGAGCCGCAGAAGTACAATCTGAGGATTGCGGGGACGCAGGTCGACACGCGGAACGCCGCCGACGTGCTCGGCGACGGGGCTTTCTCCTTCGACGCGGCCACGAATGTGCTGACCGTGAAAGGTGACTGCGAGTGCGCGGAGGGGAGCGTGATCTACAGCCAGATCATGGATCTGACGGTGTTTGCAAAGACTGATGCGACGCTGCGGACATGGAACGGCACGGCAATCTGCGGGTGGGGCGACTTCTGCCTCACAGGCCCCGGAAAGCTGACGGTGGAGGCAAAATACGGCGCCGCCGTTTCCGTGGCGTTGTATGGCTTCATTACGGTCGAGAACGCTATGCTTGTGCTCAACGGCAACTACGGCTTTGTGGGAGGTTCCTTGGATGCGGACAGCACGCTGACCGTGCGGAACAGCGACGTCACGATCCACGCATTGACCTATGCGATCTATTTATTCTCTGGCGGCGTCACCCTCGAGGGCTGCGGGATCACCGCGCCGAAGGACACAGTCCTCACGACCGGGTCGAGCCTGGACAAGGACGGGAACCCGGTCAAGGAACTCACGATCGAACCGACGAAATACGAGCTGTGGATCGCAGGGACGCAGG
>JAIKZT010000240.1 GCA_024682015.1 Clostridia bacterium | reverse complement strand
AACGCCTTCACCTCGCCGTTCTCGTCCTTGGCGAGTGTAGCGCCTTTGCGGTTCACGATCAGATCCTCGAATTGCTCGTCCGACAACTTCGTCGTGACGAAACCGCCGGGCATGTCCTCCGGCTTGATCGTATCCTTGTGATATCTGGCCAGCAGCGCGCGGATGGCGGGCAGGTCGGCCATGGTGGCAGTTACGTATTGCATGTCATTTTCCTCCAGAAGACAAGGGTGACCCGTCCAAAGCCGGACGGGTCACCCGAAATGATTACTTGGTGTAGCTGACCGTTACCAGCGACAGATCCTCCACGCGGGCGATGCCGATGACGACGACGCGTCGCGTGTCCTCATTGCGATAGGCGTACAGCGTGGTGGTCTCGCTGCCCATGATGGCGCGGGAATCCTCCAGGCTGAAGCGGTAGCCCGCCTCGAACAGGTAACCCACGTAGCGCTGCAGATCCTCGCTCTCCCGGCCGGCGCGGTCGGTCTCGGTGTACTGATAGTAATTGTACACCATGATGTCGTCCTCTGTGGTCTCCTCCGAGAGGGGCAGGCCGCAGAGCTGGCCGAAATCGGGCACTTCCGTGCGTCCGTAGGTGCTCAGGAGGGCGCGGTCCTTCACGGCGGCGATGTAATTCGCGCCGTCCCAGGAGATATCCTTGCCCACGATCTGGCACACGGCCGCCAGCGGCAGATACGTCGTGCCGCGGTACAGCAGGCTGTAGGGCACCATCTGGCCGCCGCCCCGGTCGAACTGCGTGCCGGGCCGGGCAAATGTCTGGCCGTTCACTGCAATGGTGAGGCTGTCGAAGACGCAGTCGATCGTAACGTCCTGATGGCTGCCGGGCGCTGCGTCGCTCGGCGCGGGCGCGGGCATGGGCGAAGCCGGATTCTCGATGAAGACCGTCCTCGTGTCGCCGTCCCAGCTGACCGCTTTGCCTACGAATTCGCAGACCTTCGCGAGCGGCAGGTACGTCGTTCCCTTGTACAGGATGCTGTACGGCACGTCCCCGGTGGTGCGCACGAAGCTCTCGCCGGATACGGCCGTCATGGTCCCATTCACCGAGATATTGATCTTGTTGAAGCTGGCGCCTATCGTGTCGGCGAAGACGCCGGTGGTCGCGACCGCCAGCGCCAGCGCCAGGACCAGCAGGGTCCGAAGACTGCGTTTCATGGGTGATATTTCCTTTCGGGTCGATCTATGCCGAAAGCTTTACAGCTTGGCCGCGGCCTGCTCGAAGTCCGCGATCAGGTCTTCGACGTTCTCCAGACCGACGGAGAAGCGGACCATGCCGTCCGTGATGCCGGCGGCCTTCTTGCCTTCCACGGGGACCTTGGCGTGGGTCATCGCCGTGGGCAGCTGGATAAGGGAATCGGATCCGCCCAGAGATACGCCCAGGCCGGGGATCTGCAGGCTGTCGATCAGCTTTCTGGCGACTTCGTATTCGCTCATGCCCTTGTATTCAGCCGTCTCGAAGGTGATCATGCCGGTGCAGTATCCTTCGCGGAACTGCTTCTTGGCGACTTCGTAATTCTTGCCGTTGGAGGGCAGAGTGGGATGATAAACAGCCTTGATGTAGGGCTGCTTCTCCAGGTATTCAGCCATGCGCATGGCGTTGGCGGAATGGACCTTCATGCGGATATCCAGGGTCTTCAGGCCGCGGATGACCATGTAGGACGCGATGGGAGCGAGCTCGGAACCGGTGAGCTTGCCGACGCACTTGGAAACGATGGCGGAAACGCGCGCCTTGCTGCCCGCGACCACACCCGCGATCACGTCGCCGTGGCCGTTGATGTACTTGGTCATGGAGTGGAGCACCAGGTCGGCGCCGAGCTTCAGGGGCTGGCATACTGGAGGCGGCGTGAAGGTGTTGTCCACGACGACGATGGCGCCGTGCTTATGCGCGATCTCGGCGACAGCCGCGATGTCGGTGACCCTCAGAGTGGGGTTCGCGACGGCTTCGAAATAGACCATCTTGGTGTTGGGCTTGAAAGCGGCTTCCAGCGCTTCCAGGTCGGTCGTATCCAGCATGGTGGTCTCGATGCCGAAGGTGGGCAGGTATTCACGGACGACCTTGTCGGTGCAGCCGTAAACGGTATCCGCGCAGATCATGTGGTCGCCGCAGCCCAGTTCGCCCAGCAGGACGGAGCTGACAGCGCCCATGCCGGAGGACGTAACGGCAGCAGCTTCCGCGCCTTCCAGAGCGGCTACCTTTCTTTCCAGCGTCGCCGTGGTGGGATTGCCGTGTCTGCCGTAACCGTACTTGGGAACCTCGCCGCGGAAAACGGCTTCCGCTTCGTCCAGGTTCTCGAACGTGTACGTAGAGGTCTGATAGATCGGTGTCGCCTCTGCGCCGTACGCCTTATCGTCGTACGCGCCGGCATGGATCGCCAGGGTGGAGAAACCGACTTTAGAGAAATCGATATCGTGCATAATTTCCTCCTTACTCAATATCGCCAGCGGCCTTTGCCGCAATGTTACCTATTCTATAGTTTATCCCCTTTTCTGCGGGTTTTCAATATCCCAAGAAATCCGGAATTTATCCCAGAATCGCATACATGGGCGCTGGTTCCGGCCGTTTTCTACACCTCGACCTGCAGCTCCTCGATGGAAGCGGTGATCCCCAGAATGCCCTCGGCGATGTTCATGGCGTGGTCGGAGATACGCTCCAGGTCGCTCACCATGTCGGTGTAGATGACCCCGCCGCGGGGATCGCAGATGTCGGCCTTCAGGCGCTCGATGTGATTTTCGGTCTTTTCCTCCTGCATGGCGTCCACGGCATCTTCGACGACGCGGGCTTCTTCCAGCAGCTCGCGGTCTTCCTTATCGTACGCGCGCATGGACAGGTCGACCATGTATTCGACCTTTTCGGCCATTTCGCCCAGGTCATGCAAGCCCGCGTCCGAGAACTTCGCCCGGTTGGACGAAGCGATCTGCGTATATTCGGCGATGTTTTCGGCCAGATCGCCGATGCGCTCCAGGTCGGAGGCCACGCTCAGCATGGTCGAGACCCGGGCTACGTCGCTCTCGGGAAGGCCTTTGCCGTAGAGGCTCACCAGATAGGCGTTGATCTCGTGGTTCAGGAAGTTGATGGTCTTCTCGCGCTCGATGACGGCCTCCGCCTTGTCTTCGTCGCGGTCAAAGAAGCTCTCCAGCGCGGTGTGCAGATTCCTGCCGCAGATGTCCGCAAAGCGCATGATCTCCTTGTGCGCCTGCGTGATCATGATGGCCGGGCTCTTCGACACGTCCGTCGTGCAGTACAGCAGTTTGCGGGAATAAAACTCGTCCTCCGCGGAGTCTGGCATGAGTTTTTCCGCCAGTTTGGCCACCGGTTTGATGAGCGGGAACATCAGCACGGCGCTGATGGAGTTGTAGATCGTGTGGAAGTTAGCCACCTGGCGGCTGACGTCGCTGGGGGACAGGCCCTTGACAAAGGTAACGATCGCGGGCACGATCAGCATGAGGATGCTGAACAGCACGGCGCTCAGGATCTTGATCGTGGTCTGCGCTGCCGCGGCCCGCTTGCTGAGGCGGTTGCCGGAAAGCGAGGAGATGACCAGCGGAGCCACCGCGCCGATATTCATGCCCATGATCATGTAGACCACTTCCTCCAGGTTCAGCGAGGAGCCAAGAGACGTCGCGACGAGCACCTGCAGGATACCGACGGACGCCGAGGAACTCTGGATGACCAGGGTGAACACGGCGCCGAACAGCATCGCCAGGACCGGATTGTGCACGTTGTGCAGGAAACTTCCGACCAGGCCGCCCAGTTCCATGGCCTTGACGGCGTCGCCCATCAGGTTGATGCCTACGAACAGGATACCGAAGCCCAGGATGATGGCGCCCACCTTTTTGGCCCCGCGGTTCTTGATGAACTGGGTGAGCAGGATGCCGATGAACAGGATGAGCGGCGCCCAGGGGTCGATGTCCAGCGCGATGATCTGCGCGGTGATCGTCGTACCGATGG
The DNA here is from genome assembly GCA_024682015.1 of Clostridia bacterium. Classification (GTDB taxonomy): domain Bacteria; phylum Bacillota; class Clostridia; order Peptostreptococcales; family Anaerovoracaceae; genus RUG11894. Next base: position 293 of record JAIKZT010000240.1, on the reverse strand, counting down.
ACGCGCCGAGCATGACGTACAGCGCCTGCGAGAGGGTCATCATCTGGGCGTTGACGAAACCGACCGCCATGACCATCGTGGCGCCGGAGCTCTGGATGGCCGCGGTCGCCAGCGCACCGACGAGCACGGCTTTGAGGGGGCTGGTCGTCAGCTTTTCGAGCCATATGCGCAGGTTGTCGCCTGCCGCCTGTTCGAGGCCTTTGCCCATGTAGCTGATGCCGAACAGGAAAAGGCCGATGCCGCCGAGAAGCAGAAATACATTGTAGACTTGTTCCATGGTTCCTTCCTAAAAA